>JBDRIG010000094.1:0-9036 GCA_043816185.1 Elusimicrobiota bacterium
CGAGATTGCTTCGTCGCTCATTTCATTCACTTCCCGCAATCAGACTGTGTCGCAATCCATCTTTTATCATCTAGTGTTAGATTGCAGTACCATATTTTACTATTAGTTGCTATCTTCTATAAAAATGCAACTTTTTAGCTCATTGCGACACAGTCTGAATGACGAGCAAAATCGCTCGCAACAACAAACTGAACTTAATGAAGTAGTGATAGGAAACGAAGGGCAAAAAATTATTTATCTTCTACCCCTTTCTATTATCCACCGCCTATTCTGTTTCTATTTTTATTCTTATTCCAGAACCCATCGTGGAAGAAACTGCAATACTTTTTATGTACTGCCCTTTGGATGACGCTGGTTTAAGCGATATAATCTGCGATATAACCGACTTAGCGTTATTAGCTAATTTATCTTCGTCAAAAGAAAGTTTTCCAATAACAGAATGAACGATTCCCTGTTGATCGTTTTTGAATTCGACACGACCCCCTTTTATTTCCTTAATTGCTTTTGCGATATCAAAAGTAACTGTTCCAGTTTTTGGATTAGGCATGAGTCCTCGTGGGCCTAATAATTTTCCAAGTTTTGAAAGGTCTTTCATAATATCTGGTGTTGCAATAATGCAGTCAAAACCCAGCCAGCCTTTTGATATTTTTTCAATCATGTCTTCGCTACCAAAAAAATCCGCACCGGACATTTCTGCCTCTTTTAATTTTTCGCCTTTCGCAACGACAACAACCTTTTTTGTTTTACCTGTTCCATATGGAAGTACTACGGTTCCTCTCACTGTTTGATCGGTCTGCTTTGGATCAATTCCAAGACGAATTGCAATTTCAACTGTTTCGTCAAATTTTGCCTTTGTCGATTGCTTTAAAACCTTCACTGCTTCGGAAAGCGAATATTCTCCCATCCGAGCCTTATCTACTTTCTTTTTATTTTCTTCAGTTCGTTTTGACATTGTCACTTCGCTCCTTTACACGAATACAATCCGAATAATAATCAAACACAATCGAATAATTCGGTTAAATTCAATGTAATTATTTGATATGTTTATTTGGATTCTACTTCTATCCCCATTGATCTTGCGGTACCAGAAACTATTTTTGCAGCCGCCTCAACAGATGATGCATTCAAGTCTGGCATTTTTTGTTTTGCAATTTCGAGAATCTGTTCTCTGGTAATTTTTGCAATTTTAATTTTTTGATCGCCAGACGCTTTTGCTATACCACACGCCTTTTTCAAAAGTGCAGAAACTGGAGGTACTTTAGTGATAAATATAAATGATCTATCCTCATAAATGGTGATAACAACAGGAATGATCATCCCTCCTTCCATTGATTTCGTTTTCTCATTAAACTGTTTACAAAAATCCATAATATTAACACCGTGCTGTCCAAGTGCTGGGCCTACTGGTGGTGCTGGATTTGCCGACCCTGCTAAAATTTGCAATTTAACTTGTACTTTTACTTTTTTCGCCATTATAAAATCAGTGTGAAGTGTTATGTGTAAAGCGTAAAAACAAAATTTTTTTTACTTTACACTTACATTTTTAAACTTTCACTGCTCCTAAAGTTTCTCTACCTGTAAAAAATCCAATTTAACAGGTGTTGAACGACCAAATATGGAAACCATAACTTTCAGTTTCCCTTTTTCCTCGTTGACTTCATCAACAATACCTACAAAATTTGCAAAAGGCCCCTCGATAATTCTAACTGATTCTTCTCTCTCGAAAAGTATTGCCGATTTTGGTTTTAACGGTGGTGGAGCATCAACCAAACTAATAACATTCTTAACTTCATCCTCTGGAAGAGGCGTTGGTTTCAACCCGCCCAAAAATCCACTGGCACCCGTTGTGTTTCTCGCTATCCAGTATGTTTCGTTGTCAATTTCCATTTCTACAAAAACATATCCTGGAAAATATTTTCTTTTTTTTGATATACGCTTGTTTTTTTTAACTTCTACAACCTCTTCTGTTGGAATTAAAATTCTACCAAATTTTTTCGAAAGATTTAGGTTGACAATCTGTTTTTCCAACTCCTGCTTCACCTTTTCCTCGTAATTTGTAAGTGTATGAATAATATACCACCCCAACGCCATTTCTCCCTCCAGTCAAAATTAAATATTAAATTTTTGCTTAATCCTTATTATCCATAGATCCTAATTCTTAATTGTCTTTATCCTAATATCAATTTAACAACTATGATAAGAATTAGATCAATTATACCTATAAACACAGAGATTATAATAATAAGAATTGATATAACTACGGTTGAAGCCACAACATCTTTTCTGCTAAGCCAAGTTACTTTTTTTAATTCTTCAATCGCTTCTTTTACAAACTGCACTGATTTTTGAATCATATTAAACCTCGCTAATATACGTCAATTTTTGATGATTGTCGTCGACAACACGACATCTGTATTGTTTATTTGCAACTATCTATGTTTATTTATCCGGGGGAAGAGGGATTTGAACCCCCAGGGCCGGTTTTGGAGACCGGTCGTTTGCCAATTAACGGATTCCCCCATAAAAAACTTTTGAAATTCTGTAGAAATCCATAGAAACAAATTGAAATACAGTTATATTTCTTTAATATTACTTGGTTTCCTTATGAATTACGTGCGCCCTACAGAACTTACAGTACTTTTTCAACTCTATTTTTTCTGTGGTTGTTTTTTTGTTTTTCTTTGTTGTGTAATTTTTTCTTTTACATTCCTGACAAGCTAAAATAATTATTTCTCTCATTTTCCTCTCCTACGATAACAACAATAATTTATCTAAACTATTTTTAGATACGAAGGAACTGCTGATGATGTTTGTAAATTTACTCAGTCAAGCCCGCGAGCGGGATTGAACCGCTGACCTCGTCCTTACCAAGGACGTGCTCTACCGACTGAGCTACACGGGCAAACACCCCACGACCTTCCCCGACAAGGTAGGACGCTCCGTCGACCGAGCTATCCCGACAATTTTTCTCTGATAATTTTCCTACTCCCCCTATAAACGCGACATTCAATTTTTTTTATGAACGTGCTAAATAAAGGATTACTATTAAAAACGATTTTTGCAATTACGTTCGTATAACTACGTTCGACGGATTTTATCAAATTATATTTTTTTTGTCAAGAAAAAAGAATTTTTGTCAATTAAGCCACACCGAAAAAAACAAAAGTTTCTTGAAACAACGACGAAACTGCAAGGAAATCGCGAAAAGCCGTTGTGAGAAACGAAGCCCGTCATTACGAGCGAAGCGAAGTGGCTGTCCGATAAATTGTAAAACAGTCATTTTTTTGTAAAATATAGCAGTATTTGGCAACTAATAGCAACAAACAACACATCATTTTTTTACTGATGCTGTGTCGTCGGTAAAGTGGAATAGGTTGTCGGACAGTCTCCGAAGCGAGTTAGTATAATCAGCGTAGAGTTTAAATTTCTATACTCTAAATTAAAATGGATTTTTCTTATAAAGTATATTTTATTTCAATTAATGCCGTCTAATAAATAATAAATTTAACTCAACTGGTCACCAACAAAAAATTTGTAACCTAATAAAAATGCCCATGCAGACATAACGTTTTTTGAGGCAGGTTGAACGGTTTTGATAAGCAAAAAACCTGGATTGCATCTGACAACAAATCCTGTATTTTTGAGAATTTCTGTAATTTGTCCGGGTTTGGAACAAGCAGGACATTGTAAATTATCGTCAGAACAGATTTGAATTTTTTCCGCTTCAAGAATTTTTAAGTTTGTTGTTTGTTGAAAATCCTCGAGTTTGGTTTTGTTCGCCTCTGACAAGCAAAACTGAGACGATGGTTTGCAATTTGTAATCTGCGTATATGCAGATGGCCACGGTTTCATTCCACGAATCATATTGTGGATTTCTTCAACCGGTTTGTTCCAATTAATCTTGCCATCTTCTTTTTTTAATGGTGGTGCATAATTCACTTCGTTACCTTGTAATTCACCCTTAAATCCATCTTTTATTTTTTTAAGTGTCTCGCTTAAAACATCGATTGCAACAGGGATAAGTTTTTCCCTTAGCGTATCGGCAGTATCATCAATCTTAATCTCGGTTTCAATTTGTGATATTATTTTTCCTGTATCAAGTCCTTCGTCCATAAAAAAACTGGTAACGCCAGTTTTTTTTTCACCTTTTATTATTGCCCACTGAATTGGTGCAGCGCCTCTGTATTTCGGCAAAATAGAAAAATGCAAGTTAATGCAACCTAAAGGAAAAATATTCAAAATTTCCTTCGGTAAAATTTTTCCATAAGCAGCAACTATTGCGAGTTGAGGATTGAAAGTTGCCATCCCATCATCTGTCGGACGAGAAAATTGAGAAAAAAAATTTTTATCTTTTAGATTTTCGGGAGTTAAAACAGGAATTTTTTTTTCTATTGTGAGTTTTTTTACTGGCGATGGTACGGATTGAAAATGTCTCCCAGAAGGCTTATCGCTTCGAGTTACTACACAAACAACTTCCTCGTTTTTTAGTAAATATTCAAAAATTGGAATAACGTATTCTGGAGTACCAAAAAAAACTATTCTCATTTTTTCCCAAAATATTTTCTATTCAACATCAACCTTTTTAAAAAATTTACCCTGTCAAAAAACACAATACCGTTTAAGTGGTCAATTTCATGTTGAAAAATTCTTGCTAAAAGCCCTTCGGCTTCTCTTTTAATTTCTTTTCCATCAAGTGTTGTACCACATACGACAATTTTTTTGGCGCGTTTTACTTTCGCAGAAATTCCTGGAAAAGAAAGACATCCCTCTTCAAGACAACAGCTTCCAGTTAAAGACAAAATTTGTGGATTTAAAAGCACTCTGGGCTCTCGCTTTTTTTCACCTAACTTCATATCGGCAACAAAAATACTTGATGATTCACCTACCTGATTAGCGGCCAATCCTACGCCGTTGAAAAAATACATTGTCTCAATCATATCTTTGGAAAGTTTAATAAGTTTATCATCAATGCAATCGATTCTTTCTGCTTTAGCTTTAAGTATTTTTTCCGGATATTTTTTTATTTGAAGAATTGCCATGTCGTTATTTTACTAAAAGTTTCAGACAGTTTCAAGTGGATTTACATCAAAAACAATATTAATATTTTTCCTTCTATGGGATTTTACTATTTCCAATAAAGTATCGCGAATATCAATAAAATTCTTTTCCTCTAATTTAAGAAGAATTTGCCATATATGTTTTCCAGCAAGATACGATATAATTTTTGGAGTAGGTCCAAGAACTGTCAAAAGCGTTATACTGCTCAATGATTCTGCAAGTTTTTCCGACACTAAAATCACCGTTTTTTCGTTTATACCTGATATTGTTATGTTTATCAATTTTACAAATGGTGGCCATAAAAACTCACGCCTATAAGCTGCTTCGTATTCATAAAACGACTTGTAATCAAACCCTGCTGCATATTTTATTGCGTAGTGTTCAGGATTGTCCGTCTGAATTATTACCTGACCAGTTGATAAGCCCCTGCCACAACGACCTATTGAATGGGTTATAAGCGAAAAAGTTCGTTCTGCAGAACGAAAATCTGCTTTGTAAAGTTCCGAATAACCGTTTATTATGCCCACCAATGTTAAATTTGGAAAATCAAAACCCTTGGCAACAATTTGAGTTCCTATTAAAATGCAGGATTCTTCTGATTTCATAATTTGAAACATTTTTGAATATGAAATCTCCGAGTCAGCATCAATTCTCATTATTTTAGTTTGTGGAAAAATCTTTCTAACAACTTCCTCAACTTTTTCTGTACCATAACCTGCGTAAATTATGTCCCCAGAACAAACAGGACACTTATTTATAGAACTTTGTATCTTGTATCCACAATAATGACATAAAAAGACTGATGCTTTTTTATGCACAGTAAGTGGTATTGAACACTTTGGACATTTTATTATATTTTGACAGACAGAGCATTTTATTGTGGTTGCCCAGCCACGACGGTTAACAAGCAAAAAAATCTGTTTTTTTTGCAAAATTGCGTTTGTCATCGCATATTTCAGCGGTTTTGTTATTATCCGCAAAAAAGCGGGTTGAACATATTTTAAGTCAATAATTGAAATTTTAGGAAGTGGTCTTTTTTCAATTCTTTCCGTTAGATTTAATAGTTCAATTTCTCCTGTTTTTGTTTTGTAATATGTTTCCATCGACGGTGTTGCTGTACCAAGAATAACAACACCATTTGTAATTTTTGCTCTTTCAATTGCCACATCTCTAGCGTGATATTTCGGTGATTGTATGTTTTTATAAAAACCGTCATCTTCTTCATCAAGGATAAAAAGTTTTGGATTACAGATAGGAAGAAAAATTGCAGAACGACTACCGAGGACAACTTTCGCTTTGCCAGAAATAATCCGCGATAAAAACTGATTTTTTTCTTTTTGAGATAAATCGCTATGCCAGATAGCAACCTGTTCGCCAAAATTATTATACAACAATTCCTTAAATTGGCTTATTAAGGAAATATCTGGAACAAGATAAATTGCCGAATAATTATTTTTGATACAAAAATCAATTGCCCGAATGTAAATTTCTGTTTTTCCTGAATCATTAGGGCCAAAAAGAAGAAAATTTTTAAACTGATTTTCCTTAAGTGCTTCTGTAATTTTAGTGATTGCATTTTGCTGCTCACATGTAAGAACAATTGGTGTTTTGGAGATATTGTGTTGAGGAAAGATTTTTGTTTTTTTTGCAGGAATTTTATTTACGGACGGTAAAATCAGGTTTAATGAATTTCCAAGCGAACATAGATTTTGCTCAGAAAGCCAATTGGCAAGTTTGATAAGATCATCGTTTACTAACGGTTTATCGTCAATAACTTTTATTATTTCTTTTAGTGGTTCTTGTGATTTTAGTGATTTTTTTTTTACAATATCTACGACAAATCCTGTTAGTTTTTTTTTACCGAAAGGAACTACAACACGGCACCCAATCTTTATCTTTTTATCAGAAATATAACTAAAATTTATATTAACATTTATAGGAAGAACAACATCAAAAATCATAATCGGGATTATATAGCACTACTTCGTTAAATTCAATTTGTCGTTCAGACTGTGTCGCAATTCTACTTTTGGTTATTGCGAGGCTTCCGAAGGAAGCCGTGGCAATCTCTTTCCGACGAGAAATGTTTTAAAGATTGCTTCGCTTCGCTCGTAATGACACACATTTTACTATTGCGACACAGTCTGAATGACCATGAACATAAAATAGGTTGTCAATAAATGAGTCACTTAACGAAGCAGTGGTAATGTGATAACAGTGCGACAGAACTGAACTACTACGCCCTTACCGGAAGAGAACTTCTTGCCAGAGAGCAGTTAAAACTCTATATCTCCTTCATAATTTTTTTCATATCTTCCCAAGCATCTTTTTTCCAGTTCGGATTTCTTAAAAGTGCGGAAGGATGAAATGTGGCTATTAGTTTAATTCCTTTATAATCGTAAAACTTTCCACGTAGTTCTCCCAGTGGGGCCGTGATACCTGTAAGCGTAGTCGCAGAAACACTACCTAATGCACAAATTATTTTCGGTTCAATAATTTCAATTTGTTTTTCAAGATAACAAATACACATTTTTATTTCATCGAGCGTTGGTTTTCTGTCGTTTCCCCTACTATCAGGCTGCGAGGGATCAACCATTGGATGACACTTTACTATATTCGCAATAAAAACATCTTCTCTTTTCATTTTCATTGCCGAAATAATTTTATCTAAAAGTTGCCCAGAACGTCCAACAAAAGGTCGACCAAGACGATCTTCGCTAAGGCCAGGGCCTTCTCCAATAAACATAAGTTCTGCTTTTGGATTTCCCTCGCCAGGTACAACATTTTTTCTTGACTTACAAAGTGGACATCTTCGACAATTCTCAATCTCTTTAGTAAGCCCTGTTAGAGATATTTTGCCGTGGTGTGACATCTTTAATGGAACCGATTCCTCTAATTTATTTGCAGCGATCGTCTTTTTTATCTTTTTTTCCGACAAACAAGACTTCGCAGAATTTTTTCTGCTTTTTGTGGAGTTCAACATATTTTCTCCTTTTTCCGACACAACAATCTGATCAACCCCATCCATCTTTAATTGCTCAATATATTTTTTTGTTAGTTCAACCGTTTTGTTAAAATAATTCATAGTATTTTACTAATAATTTTTTTCGCCAAAAGTTTTTTTGTAATATTTTTAAATTTTTCAATCTTGTTTTTTATTATAATTGCTCCGGTTGTTTTGTCGCTATTTATCGAGTCAACTTTATTCGCTATGATTATGTCAAGTTTTTTTTCTTTAAGTTTTCTTTGTGCATTTTTTATAAGATTGTTACTTTCCAATGCAAAACCGATAAGAAACGGATTCGATGAACTTTCTATGGGAAAACGGGAAGCTGGTAATCGATAATTTGTAGTTGGAGATTTGAGATGAGAAACTTCATACAAAATATCGGGATTGGAAATAAGTTTCAGGGTTACCGATTTTCCAGTTTTTTTAATCTTGTTTTTAGTATATTTTTCTGGTCTATAATCACTGACGGCAGCACAAGATATAAAAACATCGCATTTTTCGAAATATTTTTTTACCTGTCCAAACATTTGCTCAGCAGATATAACATATATAATTTTTATATTTTCAGGTGGTTTACGATTTGTCGTACCACTTATCAAAATTACCTTCATTCCTCTTTTTTTTGCTTCCTCAGCCAATAAATACCCCGTTTTTCCCGATGAATCATTTGAAATAAATCTCACTTGGTCAATGTATTCTCTCGTTGGTCCTGCTGTTATTAAAATTGTTTTATAATCCATTTATCTCTATTGTTTCTGATGCTGATATTTGACAGGGGATGCTATTTTCTACTTGACATGCTTTTCCGTGGATGACAGGCAAGGTCGCTCGCAATGGTATAATGGAAAAGCAAGCTTCCTTCCGGGGAGGTCATAAAGTAACGCATAAAAGCGCAGACCTTTTGTGATCTTTTCAAACGATCAAAAGTGGTGTATAATATATACACCGGACTTTAACCTCGGTAAGGA
>JBDRIG010000095.1:0-6046 GCA_043816185.1 Elusimicrobiota bacterium
GGACTAGATTTATACAAATTGATGGATGTAAGTGATGATGTTGTTTCAAAAATGATGAAGTCGCCTCAGGAAATAACATCGGTAAGTTTAATAAGCGGTCTCGCCGGCGTTTTTTCCGGTTTTGCAAATAATGTCAAAAAAGCAGCAATTAGATTTGGGGTTGACCCGAGGGATATTTTCATGGAACTCGGTCGTCGCAAAATGGTTGCAGGTCAGGAGGATTTTATTGTAGATGTCGCCATGTATTTATCAAACAAAAAAGGTTCCGAAGAAGAAAGTTACGATATTGAATCGCTGCTTTAATCAAATAAAAAGAGAGGTAAAAAATGAGAGTTGCTGATTTTATTTTTAAGTTTCTTACAGATAAGGGAGTGGACACTGTATTTATGGTATCCGGTGGTCAGGCGATGTTTCTTAATGATGCAGTTTACCAAAATAAAAAACTGAAAACGATTTGTACACACCACGAGCAGACTGCAGGAATGTCGGCAGATGCTTACGGAAGGATTACCGGAAAAATAAGCGTAGCACTTGTAACCGCGGGTCCTGGTGCCGTAAATGTTATGAACGGACTTGTTGGAGGCTGGACCGATTCGTCACCGATGATTGTAATTTCCGGCCAGTCAGCGTTATCTCATGTTCAGTATCAGCAGGCACATCAAATAAGGCAGTATGGCATTCAGGGAATAAACATAAAACCGCTTGTTGAAAAAGCTACGAAGTTTTTTGTAACGGTTGATGACCCGTCAAGAATTTTATATTATATGGAAAAAGCATATTATTTTGCCTTAAATGGTCGTCCGGGTCCAGTATGGATTGATGTCCCGTTAGATATTCAGAAAATGGAAGTCCCTATAAATTTATTAGACGAATTTAATCCGCCGATTGAAAATGTAAACATTAATTTATTAAAAGAGCAAGTATCAAAAACACTTAAGCTTCTGTCAGCATCATCGCGTCCGATTTTTCTTGTAGGTCAGGGCATCAGATTATCAAATGCCATCGATGAATTTGCCGAAGTTATTGAAAAAATTAATATTCCTGTTTTAACTTCTCGTCTCGGAATTGATTTGATAAACAGCGACAGTGAACTGTATGTAGGTCGTCCCGGAAATTACGGTGAGCGGTCTGCAAATTTCACCATACAAAATGCTGATTTGATAATTTCAGTCGGATGCCGGCTCGCTTCTGCATTAGTGGGGCACGACCCAAAAAATTTCGGAAAATATGCAAAAAAAATTGTTGTTGATGTTGATAATGAAGAACTGGAAAAGCCAGGGATAAATATTGATTTAAAAATCAATAACGATGCAAAACGATTTTTTGTGGAAATGTTGAAGCAGATTAAGACATTGTCGGTATCGAAATTAAATTTTGGCGAGTGGATAGCACAATGTAATCACTGGAAAAAGACATATCCGGTTGTCTTGCCTGAATATAAAGACGAGAAACCAGTTAACTCGTATTATTTTACGAATAAACTATCAGATTTAGCAGAAAAAGAAGACATGGTAATAGTTGATACCGGTACATGTTTTCATGTTGCCTGTCAGACATGGAAGATAAAAAAAGGTCAGAGATTTTTGACGACAGGCGGGCTTTCGTCTATGGGTTGGTGGGTGGCTGGTATTGGAGCATGCCTTGCCAATAATGGTGAGAGAACTATTGTTGTAACCGGAGATGGCAGTTTACAGATGAACATTCAGGAATTTGCGACAATAAAACATAATAATCTGCCAATAAAAGTTTTCATTTTTAACAACAATGGTTATCTCTTGATAAGACATACGCAGAAGAATTTTATGGAAGGCCGATTGTTCGGAGAGGGCCCGGAAACGGGTGTATGGTGCCCCGATTCTTTGAAAATTGCCGATGCCTACGGAATAAAAAGTGTAAGGATAAATTCTGTGGAAGAGGTTGAATCCAAAATCAAAGAGGTTATGGATTATAATGGACCTGTTATTTGTGATGTGATGACACCAGAATGGCAGTTGATAATTCCAAGAATATCGTCTGAAAAAAAACCTGACGGCACCATGATTTCCAAGCCGTACGAGGATATGTTCCCGTTTCTGGACAGGGAAATCCTTGAAAAAGAAATGATCGCCGAAAATTGAGCCCCATAAATAACGAGGTAAACTCCGCAAAATGAAAAATAAAAAAATAGCGATACTTGGTGCAACCGGTCATATAGCAAAAGGGCTTATCTATAATTTTTCAAAAACCCGGTATAAAAATATTTTTTTATTTGCCCGTTCTTTAACACGACTGCAATATTTTCTTGATGAAATTAACTGTAAACATAAATGGATTAAAAAAAAATTTGATGAGTTTAAAAAGTACGATTATGATGTGATAATAAACTGCGTCGGACTGGGAACGCCTTCAAAAGTGAAGGAATCTGGTAGCGATATTTTCGGTCTTACGGAAAAATTTGACAATATGATTCTTGAATATCTTGTTAGTCATCCTGCTACACTTTACATAAATTTCAGTAGTGGTGCCGTTTATGGCAGTGATTTTACGGTCCCAATAGTCGATTCGTCTTTTTCAAAATGGAATATAAACAACATCAAAGAATCGGATTATTACGGGCTGGCGAAACTGAATTCAGAAGCGAAACACCATGCATTGAAAAATTTTAATATAGTTGATTTAAGAATTTTCGGATATTTTAGCAGATTTATGGAACTTGATGTAAATTATCTTTTAGGCGAAATAATTTTATGCGTGAAAAACAAAAAAGTTTTTATAACCAATGAGAAAAATATAATTCGTGATTTTATTCATCCGACAGACATTTTTTCATTAGTTGAAAAATGCATAGCAAGGAAAAAAATGAATGATGCATTTGATGTTTACAGCAAAAAACCAGTCACAAAGTTTGAAATTTTAGATTTTTTTCAAAAACATTATGGGCTCAGGTATACAGTTAAAAAAAACATAAATGTCTCTTCAGTTACAGGCGATAAAAACAATTATTATTCCAAAAGCAGAAAAGCAAAAAAAATCGGGTATATTCCAAAATTTACTTCATTAGATGGTATTGTTCAGGAATCAAATTATTAGGAAAGTAAAAATGAAAAATAATTCATCAGAATTGCGTAAAGAAATACTGAGTAAAGTAAAAAAATAAGTGATTTTTATAACCTGCCAAGTCATTTAAAAATTTATCAAAATCTGAAAAACCAGAGTTTTGTTATTTTCATATGGTTAGTGTGCTTATTTCAAAAAAACAGTTTCAAGTTCAAATTGGTTTTTAGTGGTCTTTTACTGTTTAAAAACTCTCTATATTTACCAACACAAAAAGGAGAAGCTACTATTTCAAAAAGTTGTCTTCAAATCAAAAAAAACAGCGAAGCTACTTTTGAAAAGTAAAATACAATGATAAAACTAACCGTTGTTGTAACTAGCTGTAATGAGGTTAAAACTGTTTTGCAATCTGTTAAGGATGCAAAACTAATTGATGTGAAAGATAAGGAAATTATTATCATTGATAATTGTTCTACCGATGGTACAAGGGAATTGTTGAAAGAGATTAATGATCCTTCAATAAATTTAATATTGCAGGATAAAAATTATGGCTTTGGAAGATCGGTTGAAATGGGATTAAATATTGCAAAGGGGAAATATACCTATATTCATCACGCAGATAACGAATATGACTATAGATATATACCAAAGATGATAGAATTTGCTGAGAAGTGTGATTTAGATACTGTACTTGGTTCACGAATAAAAAATTTCAGTGGTTCTATGTTGGACATTATAAAACAACGACCAGAGTATCTTGCGACGATAACTTTAACATACCTAATAAATTTGTTATATACAAAGAAATTTACCGATTTTATAGGCTCACGATTATATAAAACATCTTCAATTAAGAAAGTTCCAATCGACACATATGGTGCTGGTTTTGACTTTGAAAGTATATCTCGTATATGTAAAAGAAAATTGAAAATTGAAGAAATTGCTATTGGCTATATCCCACGTGTATATAGAAAAGACAAGAAAATAAAATGGTATCATATGGTCAATGCTTTTGTTTCTATGTTTAAAGTGTATTTTTTTGAATCATAATTATTACTGACCTCTGGGCAAGAAAGCCCCCGACTTTAGTCGTGGAGATGAATTGCCCACCTTCCATTTCTTGCATTTTTTGCTTGACAAATTTGTTGATATATAATACAATGTATACAAATGGAATATAAACATTCTCGCAATCAAGTCTATCTTATCAACTACCACCTGATTTGGTGCCCGAAAAGGCGCAAACCTGTCCTCGTCGGCAAAGTTAAACAACGCCTTGAACAAATCATTAAGGAAGTTGCAAAAGAAAGGGGCGTTGAAATTCTTAATCTTAGTATACAGCCCGACCATGTACATAATTTTATCTCCGCCTATCCCACTATTGCTGTCCATAAGTTAGTTAAAGCATTTAAGGGCAGAAGCTCTAATTATTTGCGTAGAGAGTTCCCCGAATTGTTAAAACTTCCCGCTTTATGGACGCACTCATATTTTGTTTCTACTGCTGGTAATGTAAGCAGCCAAACTATACAAAAATATATCGAGGCACAAAGCAAATCATGATAACTAAAACCATTCTACTGAAAATCAAAGAACCCGATATTTTAAAATTCACACTACTGCGTCAGGAATATTCTAAAACCTTGAATTTGGGTATAGAATATATCGCTGGTCAGTGGCCGAACAAAATTAAACATTCTCAACTCTACAATCATCTTAAGCCGATGGTCGCCTTGCCATCATCAGTTCTTAACGAAGTAGTCAGGCTCATCCGTTCACGCTGGATAACTTTTTGTAGGCAGAAAAAACAACATATCAAAACTTCCATCCCGCATTTTAAGAATACCGTTGCCGTTAGTTTCAATAACCAGAACTGGAGCGTTAAAGAAAATAGCGGGATTTATTCTGTTGGGTTTCCTGTTAACGGCTCAAAACCTTATTTTGAATTATCAACATCTGACAAACAACGAATTATTCTTGATAGATTATCCAAAGCACAAATCAACCCAGGCAATGGGCAATTGCTTGAGCGAAAAAACAAGTGGTATTTTATCGCAACCCTTAATTTCCCCGAGCCCGAACATACCGTCGGAACCAATACTGTCGGTGTTGACCTTGGACTTAATAAACTCGCTACCTGCTACGACAAAGAGCATGACAAAACTGAATTCTATTCAGGCAAAGAAGTCAGAGTCCGTAGAACTAAATATGCTTCACAAAGAAAGTCCCTCGGTAAATCTAAAAAACTTAATGCTATTAAAAAGTCAAAGAACAAAGAACGACGATGGATGAAAGATAGCAACCACAAACTTTCCCGCAAGATAGTCGGCTTTGCCGTTAAAATGAAATCTAAAATTATCAATCTTGAAAATCTTAAGCATATAAGGACTACGGCAAAAACCAATCACAAACAAAGACAGAGATTCGGCAATACACTTCACAACTGGCCATTTGACCAACTTAAGCAGTTTATAACATACAAAGCGAAAGAACTCGATATCCTTATGAATCTTATTGATCCAGCATATACTTCTCAAGAGTGTCCAAGATGTCATCATATAGAATCTTCCAATCGCAGTGGAATATATTTCCATTGCCGAGCATGCGGGTATAAGTCGCACGCTGATAGAGTCGGTGCAATAAATATAGCCAACCGACAACCTGACGATGTGGTAACAGCATCGTTGCTCGGGATTATATATCCTTCCCGGGATGGGCTGCCTGACACAGCCCTCAACTTAAGGGTTGCCCTCAACGGAAACGGATCACGGGCGTTAACCACTTAAGAATCCCCCGGCTTTAGCCGCGGAGAGTGTCAACACTGAAAAAACAAAATGATTCTATAATATTGGAAACTGACTGTAGTTGCAAGGTCTCGTATCAAATCATGTAAAATCTAACCCAAGGGGTCATCGTCAAATCATGTAAAATCTAACCATATAAAGGGGGTTAGATTATGAATTTAGAATTCAAAATGAATTACTTAAAAACCATTTATCAACGGTATCACAAATCA
>JBDRIG010000096.1:0-18133 GCA_043816185.1 Elusimicrobiota bacterium
GATACGTTGTAGAGTAATTCCTTTTGTGTCTTTTAAGTACTGCGATGGTGTTTTGTAATTTAATTTTTTGAGTCTTTTGTTTTGGTTGTAGTCGTCAACAAACTCCAAAAGTTTATTATTTAGATCAAATATACTACTAAACCTGTATTTTGTTCCAAATTTTGTAAATTTTGTCTTATTAACCTTTCAAAGAACAGTTGGTTGCTATTGCGACACAGTGTGAATGACGGACATGGTCGATTGCAATGACGACAAGACGTCGTTGTTTCAAGGAACTTTTGCTTTTTTCAATGGAACTTAATATACAAATAGATTGAAATTATGATTAACCTTGGCATAAATCCGCAAAAACAAAAATCGCTTGAAGAAAAAATGCTTAAATTTAATGTCTTTGAAAAAGACATTTGCGAAAAATTTGTTCATTCAGGGGGAAAGGGTGGACAAAACCTCAATAAGGTGGCAACTTGTGTTTATTTAAAGCATCTACCTACTGGGATTGAAATAAAATGTCAAAGCGAAAGGTCGCAAATGTTAAATCGTTTTTTGGCAAGAAGATTACTCACCAATAAAATTGAACAACTTGTTCTCGGGAAAAAAAGCGAAGAACAACAAAGGATAGAAAAAATCAGACGCCAAAAAAGAAAGAGATCAAAAAGGGCAAAAGAAAAACTTCTAAAAAACAAACATCATTTATCAGAAAAAAAAGAAAATCGCAAGAATGTAAAACTTTATGAGTAATGTATATTTTTCAAAAATTTTTTCAAAAGATACAATTGTTAAACTTGCAGAAAAATCGGGCATAAATTCGCTCATTTCAAAAAACGATTTTGTTGCAATAAAAATCCATTTTGGCGAAAAAGAAAACCTTGGTTATATCAAACCAGAATATGTAAAACCGGTTGTTGAAATTATAAAATCACTCGGCGGAAAACCATTTTTAACAGACGCAAATACAATCTACAAGGGAAGTCGAGCAAATGCAGTCGACCACTTAAATACTGCTATTTCTCATGGCTTTGGACAATGTGGATGTCCAATAATAATTGCCGATGGACTGCGAGGAAATTCTTATGTAGAAGTTGATGTAAACTTGAAACACTTTAAAAAAGTTAAAATTGCACGTGATATTTACTATGCAGACAAATTCATTTTTTTAACTCATTTTAAGGGACACGAAATTTCAGGGTTTGGTGGTGCAATAAAAAATGTTGGAATGGGATGCGGTGCACGTTCAGGAAAATACGAAATGCACAATGCTATAAAACCAAATACAATCTCGGAAAAGTGTATTGGTTGTAGCGATTGCATAAAATGGTGTCCCTCGAATGCCTTGCAACTTTCAAATAAAAAAATTATAATAAACAAAGGTATTTGTGTAGGTTGTGGCGAATGCATGTTGTCCTGCGAACAGTATGCAATAAAAATCCCTTGGGACGAATCAACAAAAAATGCACAAGAAAAAATAGTGGAATACGCCGTAGGTATTTTGAAAAATTTGCATAATAGCGAAACAGGTAAAAAAGCAATTTATATAAATTTCTTAAATTACATAACAAAATTCTGCGACTGCTATCAAACAAAAGAAAACCCGTTAATTGAAGATGTAGGGATTTTGGCTTCTTGTGATCCTGTAGCAATTGATACGGCATCGGTAAAACTAATTAACAAAAAATTCGGTAGTGATCTTTTCAAAAAAATATTTCCTGAAATCGACTGGTCGGTACAATTGGAATACGCGGAAAAACTTGGTCTCGGAGAAAAAAAATATCAACTTGTTGAAATATGAAAGAAAAGTCAACAAACCATCAAAAAGCACTTAAATATGCTTTCTGGCTTTTTGCCCAAAGAAATCACTCAGAAAAAGAAATACGAGATAAACTCGGGAAGAACTATGATAATACAATCGTTGATGTCGTAATAGAAAAACTAAAAAGTCTGAAACTTGTTGACGATGAGAAATTTGCAAAAGAATGGGTAGAATATCGTCTATACCATAATAAAAGCAAAAATTTTATTACACGAGAATTAACTAATAAAGGTATACTGTGTGAAACGACAACAGAAATTTTAAACTCGCTAAAAATTGATGAGACAGAACTGGCGTATAATACAATAAAAAATAAAATTGCAAGATACAAAAAACTTGAGCCATCAAAAGCAAATAGCAAAATTTTTCAATTTCTTATCGGTAAAGGCTTTTCTTACGACACGATTGAAAGTGTCATAGAAAAATTTGGAGGTAAAGATAACGATGAAGACGAGTAAAACTGCTTTAATCAGCGTATCGGACAAAACTGGAATTATTGAGTTTATAAAAGGACTCATAGGATTGGGTATAAAAATTATTTCAACTGGAGGCACAGCAAAAACACTCAAAGATGCCGGAATTTCTGTTGCGACGGTTGATGAAATAACAGGCTTTCCAGAAATACTCGATGGCAGAGTAAAAACACTGCACCCAAAAATTCACGCTGGAATATTAGCAAAAAGAACGAAAAAGCATCTTGCCGAGTTAAAAAAACTTAAAATTGACACGATAGATATGGTCGTTGTAAATCTTTACCCGTTTGAACAAAAACCATCTATTGAGAATATAGATATAGGCGGAGTAACGCTTCTTCGTGCAGCGGCAAAAAATTTTGAAAGTGTTTTTGTTATCTGCGATCCAAATGACTATTCCCAAATTCTTACTAATCTGAAAAATTCAGAAATGGATTTTGAATTCAAAAAGAAACTTGCGGCAAAGGCATTCAGACATACCGCCTATTATGATTCTGCCATTTCAAATTATTTTACGGAGGAACAATTCCCTGAAAAAATAACCATTGGACTTATCAAACTTTCCGATATACGATACGGCGAAAATCCACATCAGAAAGCGGCAATTTACAAAGTAGGAAGTAGGAAGTGGGAAGTTGGAAGTGAAAGGCAACTGCAGGGCAAAGAATTATCTTACAACAATTACCTTGATATGGATGCTGCATTCAATTTGGTATGCGAATTCCAAGACCCGACCTGTGTAATTGTAAAGCATAACAACCCCTGTGGAGTTTCTTCTTCGGCAAATATTTTTGATGCATATAAGAACGCTCTTGCTTGTGACACTGTTTCAGCGTTTGGTGGAATTGTGGCGTTCAATAAAAATGTTGACGGCAAAACTGCAAAAGAGGTAATAGAAATTTTCACCGAATGTATCGTAGCACCATCCTATTCTCAAGATGTTATACAGTTATTTGCCGCAAAGAAAAATCTACGAGTGTTGGTACAGCATCTAAATAAACCATTAGATAAACCGATTGAATTCCGCAGTATCGCCGATGGATTTCTTGTCCAAGAAAAAGACAACAAACTTTTTGAGGGTTTGAAAATAGTGACAAAAGCAAAACCAACAAAACAGCAACTAGAATCTTTAAAGTTTGCTTTTACCGTCGCAAAATGCGTAAAATCTAATACAATCGTTCTTGCCAGGGGCACACAAACAGTCGGAATCGGCGCAGGACAAATGTCAAGAATTGACTCACTAAAAATCGCAGTTATGAAAATGCAATCACTCCACTTACCACCTACCACTCACCACTTGCCACTTGTTCTTGCAAGCGATGCGTTTTTCCCATTCGGTGATGTTCCCGAGGAAGCAGCAAAAATAGGAGTTACAGCAATTATTCAACCCGGTGGCTCATTAAAAGATGATGATTCAATCAATGTCTGCAACGAGCATAAAATGTCAATGGTATTCACAGGAATGAGACATTTTAGACATTAAAAAATGTCACTGCGAGGGCTTTAGCCCCTGGCAATCTCTGTTTTTTCTCATTTCTGAAATTTTGCTGTTATTGCAATAAATGTTGCATTTGAAATTTTGCCTGATTACTCGAAGTTTGAACGGAAGTTGTTCAAAAAATAATTGAAAATATAAATAGAAAATGTGAGACGTTCATTTTTCCACTTGTTTTTTTCTGAAAAAGAAGTATGATAAAATAAACTCGAGTATCTGTTTTTCAAAAATATGGAATTGTAAAATGACTCTAACAACTCACCATGAAATAATAAACGGAGACAGCCGACAAATGGCAAAATTGTCTTCCAATTCAGTGCATCTTATTATTACTTCTCCACCTTATTGGCAACTCAAAGATTACGGTTCTGACAACCAGATTGGCTATCACGAAAGTTATGAGAGCTACATTAACAACTTAAATCTTGTTTGGAGAGAAAGTTATCGTGTATTGCATAATGGATGCCGACTTTGCGTAAACATTGGCGACCAATTCGCAAGGGCAGTTTATTATGGTCGTTACAAGGTAATTCCAATTCGTGAGGAGATAATAAAGTTTTGTGAAAATATTGGTTTTGATTATATGGGTGCGATAATTTGGCAAAAGGTAACAACATCAAACACAACAGGTGGAGGCGTACAAATGGGTTCGTATCCATATCCAAGAAACGGGATTTTGAAAATTGATTATGAGTTTATTCTAATCTTCAAAAAACTTGGCGATGCTCCAAAACCAACCAAAGAACAAAAAGAACTTTCTAAAATGACAAATGATGAATGGAATACCTTCTTTGCAGGACATTGGAAATTCGGAGGAGTAAGACAAGACAAACATATCGCAATGTTTCCGGAAGAATTACCCGGACGTTTAATAAAAATGTTTACATTTGTTGGTGACACAGTACTTGACCCTTTTACTGGGAGCGGTACAACAAATCTTGCAGCAAAAAATCTTGGTAGAAATTCTGTTGGTTATGAAATCAACCCGGAGTTTATTCGAATCATAAAACAAAAACTTTCAACAAATCAAAAAGATATTTACGATACAACCTTTGAATTTGCAACGGAGAAAATTTATTTGGATTTTGAAAAAGAAATTCAAAAGCAACCATACATTTTCAAAGACCCTCATATGTTCAATAAGAAAATTGACATCAAGAAATTACAATTCGGTTCTAAGATTGATAAAGGGGGTTCAGTAAAGAGAGAAGAATTTTTCACAGTAAAAGAAATTATCAGTCCCGAAAAAATTCGATTAAGCAATGGCCTGACTGTAAAACTTATTGGCATTAGAGAGGATAAAAAAATAAATGGGAAAGCCATTGCTTTTCTTACTGACAAAACGAAAGGCAAAAGAGTTTTTCTTAAATACGACAATATAAAATACGACAACGAAAATAATTTACTCTGCTATCTCTATCTTGAAAATAAAACTTTTATCAATGCTCATTTAATCAAAAACGGTTTAGTGCAAATGGACAGCAAGATTGATTTTAAGTATAAAGAAAAATTTATTAACCTTTTTAAAGGAGCCAATGCCGAAACCATCCGCTAAAAAATTCTCCAAAGAGTTCGGAAAGAAAGAGAGAGTTCTCAATTACGCTTGTCAAACTTATCAGTTATCACGCCCCAACAAAGTTGGCACAGCGATGGCTCTCATTCGTGAGTGTCAGCCGAAATCATTTGAAGAATGGCAGAAATGGTATTTTGAAAACGCAAATACAGACGGGAAAACACCAAATAAAATTACAAAAGAAAGTTTGGAAGAACTCGGCGAACGGCTCTATGTAAAAATAAAAGAAATTGTAATTCCCGAATGGACAGAAGCATTTAATCAACTGACATTACAGGACTGTGTTGATTATATTTTCAATCTAACCATTAACAGAACTTATGACGGGTTCATCAGGGAGAAATCTGTTATTGAAGACAACCTTGCAAAAGAATTTCCGAATGTAAAATTTGTAGCAAGCGACCCTGAACTCGACCACGCTGGAGACATTGATTATCTCGGATGGGTTGGTAAAAAGGCATTTGGTATTCAAATAAAACCTGTTACAGCAAAAGCCAACTTCGGTAACTACTCGGCGACAGAGAGAATGAGAGCGAGTTTTGACGACTTTACCAAAAAATTCAGTGGACAGGTTTTCATTGTTTTCAGTATAGACGATAAAATAAAAAACGAAGAAGTAATCGGACAAATCGCAAGTGAGATTAAACGACTTTTAAAATAAATAATGGGGCCGGCGTTAATTAAAAATCTCTGCTGAAAAGTTAGGGATTTTTTTATTGTGTTTTTCGGGAAATTTTGTAAAATGAAACTACTGAAAGTCAATTTATCGGATGCAACTGATAACTCCATATTCCAATCTTTTATAGTTATATTTTTGCAGATGATGTGATATTAACCGTCAGATTCACATACCGTGCCGGAATAATCCGAATTTTTGGTGCGGGCTATTGGAGAAAGGGGACGAGATATTATGAGAAGGATTAAAAATTTGAACATGCCTATTGGCAAAATGATAAAAATAAACGATTTCTTACCGCCGCCTGAAAAACTTGCCGTGCAAGATGAAAATGTAAAAATAACCATATCGCTTAGCAAGGCGAGTGTTGAATTTTTTAAACAGAAAGCCAAAAAATATCACACCAAGTATCAAAAGATGATTAGGAACCTTATTGACCGATATGCTTCTCATCATGTTTACCAAGATTAGACCATTGGCGGGTCTATGCTTACATCCACAACCGCGATATGCAATAAGCAATCTATGACTACCAACGAAATCAGAAAGAGGTTCTTAAAGTTTTTTGAGGAAAAAAATCACAAAATCTTTTCGAGTGATTCTTGTGTGCCATCGTCTGACCAAACACTACTATTTACATCGGCGGGAATGGTGCAATTCAAAAACTACTTTCTTGGAAAACAAAAAATTGATGGTGAATATCAGCGGGCCGCGTCGGTTCAGAGGTGTTTTAGAACATCAGATATTGAAAACGTGGGACGCACTGCAAGACATCTTACATTTTTTGAGATGCTCGGCAATTTTTCGTTTGGCGATTACTTCAAAAAAGAGGCAATCGCATGGGCATGGGAATTTTTAACCGAAGAAATGAAACTTAATAGAGATAAACTTTATGCTTCCGTCTATAAAGAAGATGATGAAGCATATAATATCTGGCATGGCATAATTCCAAAAGATAGGATTGTAAAACTTGACGAGGATTCAAATTTCTGGCAAATGGGCGAAACTGGTCCATGCGGGCCTTGTTCCGAAATTTTATATGATACGGGAATAGAGAATGGTTGTGAAAAAAAAACTTGTCAACCAGGATGCGACTGCGATAGGTATCTTGAGGTATGGAATCTTGTGTTCACTCAATTCGATAAACAGCCCAACGGCACACTCGTAAGTCTTCCTCAAAAAAATATTGATACTGGAATGGGACTTGAACGATTGGCGGCAGTTGTTCAGAATACAAAAACAAATTTTGAAATTGATGAGATTAAAAAAATTATGAATTCTGTAAAAAACATTGCAAATATATCGAGTGAAAAAAATGATGTTTCAATGAAAATTATTGCCGATCACTGCCGAGCAATCACGTTTCTTATTTCTGATGGTATTCTGCCATCTAATGAAGGAAGAGGTTATGTTTTGAGAAAAATCTTACGCAGGGCAATTACATATGGAAAAAAACTACAATTAAATGAACCGTTTCTTTATAAAATTTGTTGTGAAGTAGTTGAGACGATGAAATTGTCATATTCTGATTTAGAAACAGGCTGTGAGCACATTGCAAGAATTGTAAAAACAGAGGAAGAAAAATTTTTATTAACACTTGAACGCGGAATAGAAATGCTTGAAGAACTCAAAAAAAATAAAAAAATAATTTCCGGAAAAGATGCGTTTTTTTTATACGATACATATGGTTTTCCTCTTGACTTAACAAAGGAACTTCTTAAAGAATTCGACATTTTTATAACAGATGAAGAAGAATTTGTAAATGAAATGGAGAAACAGAAAAACCGTTCTAGGGTTTTATGGAAAGGTTCGGGAGATGTCGATATGAGCAACTATTTCGAACTTCATAAAAAATTTGCAGATACAATTTTTATTGGCTATGAGAAAACGACGATTAAAACCGAAATTATTGCAATTTTGAAAGATGGAAAAATTATCGACAGAGTAAAAGAAGGCGAGGCTGTCGAAATTGTTTTAAAAGAAACACCTTTTTACGGAGAATCTGGTGGACAGATTGGAGATAATGGAAAAATAGAAATCAGAGATCAGAGGTCAGAAATAGTAGCAAAAGCGGAAATTACAGATACGCAAAAACCTGTTGAAAATTTTATTGTCCATATAACAAAAATTACAACTGGTACTATGGGCATTGGTGATACAGTTGAAGCCGAAATCGACGTTGAGCGAAGAAAAAACATTGCAAGAAATCATACTACAACCCATCTTCTACATAAGGCGTTAAGACAAATTATTGGCACTCATATTATTCAACGTGGTTCTTTGGTTTCCGACGATAGATTTAGGTTTGATTTCTCACATCCAACGCAACTAAAAAAAGAAGAACTCAATCTGATTGAAAAATATGTCAACGAAAAAATTCTTGAAAATCTTAAGGTAACAACAAAAATTACAACGGTAAATGAGGCAAAAAAAAATGGAGCAATGGCACTGTTTGGTGAAAAATACAACGAATTAGTGAGATGTGTTATTATTGGTGATGAAAAGAATCCAGAAACGGGTTTAGAACAAGTTCCTGAAAGTATTGAGTTGTGTGGCGGAACGCATTGCAAGATGACAGGCGAAATTGGACAGTTCATAATTCTATCCGAAGGTAGTATTGGAAGCGGACTTCGACGAATAGAGGCAATAACCGGAATAAACTCATATAATTTTGTGAAAAATCAGAGAGAAACAATCGGCGAGATTGTGGATTTGCTTAAATCTTCGCAAGTGGAAATTTTGACAAAATTGCAGAAACTTTTAGACGAAAAAAAACATCTTGAAAAGGAGATTACAAAATTAAAAACATCACAATTCAAAGATGAAGATTTATTAAAGCAAATAAAAGATATTGACGGTGTAAAATTGTTGTCTATCAAAACAAATGTTTCCTCAATTGAAGAACTTAGAAATTTTTCAGATAATCTTAAAAACAAAATGAAATCTGGAATTGTGGTCAGCGGGACGATTATAAATGAAAAACCGACTGTGATAGTGTCTATCACAAAAGACATTACGGATAAATTTGATGCAAGAATAATAATAAAAGAAATATCAAAAATTATAGGTGGGGGTGGTGGTGGAAAAATTGACTTAGCACAAGCTGGCGGGAAGGATGCTTCAAAATTAGACGAAGCACTTTCTTGTGTTGAAAAAATTTTAAATAAATCTGACAATCTCGTGAATAGTTAATCGTGAAAAGTTATTGCGAGGGCGGAGACAGAAGCAATTTCATAGTCAACGACGGGATTGCTTCGCTGTCGAGGCTGTCCGACAAATCGTAAAACAGTCATTTTTTTGTAAAACATAGCAGTATTTGGCAACTAATGGCAACAAACAACATATCTTTTTTACTGACGCTGTGTCGTCGGTAAAGCGGACTATGTTGTCGGACAGCACCGTAGGGGCGATATATCGGTAGAAAAAATCGTAGTAAATCCCATAACTCTGTAGTGGCGATATATCGGTAGAAAAAATCGTAGTAAATCCCATAGCTCTGTAGGGGCGATATATCGGTAGAAAAAATCGTACGGTAAGGAATCCGACAAAACAGGATAAAAAAGTAGTTTTTAACAAGGGGGGTTTTTATTTATGGTAGGGTTATTTGGTGATTTGACAAGCGTTTGGACGGGATTTGTTTCTGGTATTGTTGGTCTGGCATTTGTTTGGTATCTGGCAAACAAGATTTTAAAAAAAGATCCTGGTACGGAAATTATGGTTAAAATTTCCAAATCCATTCAGGACGGTGCAATGGCTTTTTTGGCAAGAGAGTATAAATCAATTGGAATTTTTGTTTTCATACTTACTGTCATTATTTTTTTCGGTGTTGCCAAAAAAACATCTATTGCCTTTATTGCTGGTGCAATCTGTTCGATTTTAGCGGGTTATATCGGAATGAAGATTGCTACTTCTTCAAATGCACGTACGGCTCAGGCATCCGTTAAATCGGTTGGCGACGCAATTGATGTCGCATTCCCAGGTGGTTCGGTTATGGGAATGTCTGTCGTTTCGCTCGGACTTCTTGGATTATCTATTGTTTATCTAATTTTTATAGCACATGGACTGAAACATCAACCGTCGCTATTTGATGCGATTTTGGAAGCAACACAACTGATAGTTGGATTTTCAATGGGTGCTTCATCTGTTGCACTTTTTGCCCGCGTTGGTGGCGGAATTTACACAAAAGCGGCTGATGTAGGTGCAGACCTCGTCGGAAAAGTTGAGGCTGGTATTCCAGAAGATGATCCAAGAAATCCCGCTGTTATCGCAGATAATGTTGGCGATAATGTTGGCGACGTCGCAGGAATGGGTGCTGATTTGTATGAAAGTTACGTTGGTGCGATTGTATCGGCACTTGTTATCGCCGCTGCTCCAAATCCAACAATTGATATTAAAGGAATTATGATTGCATTCTTACTTTCTGCGTGGGGAATTATTTCATCAATTGTAGGAATTAAGTTTGTAATTTCTGGTGGAGCAAAAACTGACGCACAAAAAGCAATGAATAATGGAATGGCTATCGGTGCAATTTTACTTACTATCGGTTCATTTATTTTGTGCAAAGTTTGGTACGGCAATCTTGGGTTTTTTTGGGCGGTACTTTCAGGGCTTGTTGCGGGAATTGTCATCGGTTTTGTTGCACAGATTTATACTTCTGGAAAGGCAGTTGAGAAAATTGCCAAAGCAGCAAAAACAGGCCCCGCTACCCTCATAATTCAGGGCATGGCAACAGCAATGAAATCAACAGTTGTTCCACTTATAGCAATAGCAGCTGCAACGATTATTGCCTATCAGACAGCAGGAATTTTTGGCATCGCACTTTCTGCAATAGGAATGCTTGCTTTAACAGGTATAACTGTTGCTGTTGATGCTTACGGTCCGATTGCTGATAATGCAGCAGGAATTTCGGAGATGGCACATCTTGGACCAGAAGCAAGAAAAAGATGTGAAAAATTGGACGCCGTCGGAAATACAACTGCTGCGATTGGAAAAGGCTTTGCAATTGGTTCTGCTGCCTTAACAGCACTTGCACTTTTTACAGCATATTCACAGACAGTTCATCTCTCCGCAATAGATGCTCTTAATTCAACCGTCATAGCAGGAATGTTTGTTGGTGGAATTGTTCCCTTTGTTTTTTGCGCTGAGACGATGCAGGCAGTAGGAAGAGCAGCATTCGGCGTAGTTGAAGAAGTTCGTCGTCAATGGAAAGAAATTCCTGGTTTGATGGAAGGTAAAGTCATGCCTGATTCAGCAAGAATTGTTGACATTACCACAAAAAGTGCGTTGAGTGAAATGGTTTTCCCAGGCGTAATGGCAATTGTGCTCCCTGTTGTTGTCGGAATTGTTCTCGGCTCAGCAGCACTCGGTGGATTTTTGGTTGGCTCACTTATTACTGGAGTTCCTCTGGCAATCTTTCTTGCAAATGCAGGCGGTGCTTGGGACAATGCAAAGAAATATGTTGAAGAAGGAAATCTCGGTGGCAAAGGTTCCGATGTTCACAAAGCAACTGTTATTGGCGATACAATAGGCGATCCGTTTAAAGATACATCTGGGCCATCGCTTAATATTTTGTTAAAACTTATGGCTGTTGTATCGTTAGTTTTTGCGTTAACAATTGACAAAATGCATATTTGGCTTTCAAGTATTTTTAGATAGTATAACACTACTTCGATTAAGCTCAGGTTGTCGTTGCAACAAGATGTCGTTGCGAGAGCCGATTCATCGGCTCGTGGCAATCTCTGTGTTAAAGACAAAGACGAGATTGCTTCGCTTCGCTCGCAATCAGACTGTGTCGCAATCCATCTTTTACCATCTAGTGTTGAATTACAGTACCATATTTTACCATCAGTTGCTATCTTCTATAAAAATGCAACTTTTTAGCTCATTGCGACACAGTCTGAATGACACACATTTTACTATTGCGACACTGTCTCAATGACGGACAAGGTCACCCGCAATGACTTTTCATGATTTCCCTGCAGTTTCGTCGTTGTTTCAAGGAACTTTTGCTTTTTCGGTGGAACTTGGTGGAACTTACGGTAAAAAATATGAAAACCCTCCTTGATGATTTAAATGAGAAACAACAAGATGTGGTAAAATGCATCGAAGGACCACTTCTTGTCTTTGCGGGCGCAGGTTCTGGAAAAACCCGTGCTATCATTTATCGTATTGCCTATCTTCTTCAAATTAAAGTTAAACCATGGAATATTTTAGCAATGACCTTTACAAACAAAGCATCTTTGCAGATGAAAGAAAGAATCAATAATCTCGTTGGTGCATTATCTAACGATGTTTGGATTTCTACCTACCATTCCTTTTGTGCTCGGATTTTACGCATAGAGACAGCGAATATAGGATTAAATAAAGATTTTACAATTTACGATAATAATGATTCTAAAAAAATAATTGAAGAATGTCTTAAAAAATTGAATTACGATATCGGAAAATTTAAACCATCTGTTATTTTAAGTTTAATCTCATCTGCAAAGGATAAACTTTTAGACGCAGAATCATATAGTATTCATGCAAATATAACGCCCGACCCAATAAAAAATGTTGTTTCTGAGGTATACGAACTTTATCAAAAAAAACTTAAAGAAGCAAACGCTGTTGATTTCGGCGATCTTCTGCAATATACTGTCGAATTATTAAAAAACAATCCCCAAGTTTTGGAAAAATATCAGGAACGATTTAAATACATAATGGTTGACGAATATCAGGATACAAACTATGCACAATACACTTTAACAAAACTTCTGGCATCAAAATATAAAAACATATGTGTCGTCGGCGATGACGACCAAATGATTTATTCATGGCGTGGTGCTGATATAAGAAATATTATGGAATTTGAAAAGGATTATCCAAAAGCAACTGTTGTGTATCTCGAACAAAATTACCGCTCCTCCAAAAATATACTTGAAGCCGCAGGAAAACTTATATCCTTCAACCATCATAGAAGATCAAAACATATATGGACGGATAGACCACAGGGTTCTGACATAACCTACGTTGAATCTTTGGACGAATTTGCTGAGGCAAAAAATGCTACTGATATAATAAAATTATTGGTTGAAACTGAAGGAAAATCATTTTCGGATTTTGCAGTTTTTTACAGGACAAATGCACAATCTAGAATTTTTGAAGAAACTTTTACTCGTTATGGTATGCCTTTTGCTGTTATTGGAAGCCAACGATTTTATGAAAGGCAAGAAGTAAAGGATATTCTTGGATATCTGAAATTAATTAACAATCCTTCAGACAATGTCGCCTTCAAAAGAATAATTAATACGCCAGCCAGAGGCATAGGTAAAACTACATTTCTATCAATAGAAAACAATACTGTTTCTTCAGGAAAAAATTTGACACTTTATCAATCAGCAAAAGAAATGTATCAAAATGGACAACTTCCAAAAGCAGAAAAATTTATTAAACTTATCGATTCGATGATTGCTGAAAAAGAAAATATGGACACTTCAGAAATTGCAAAAATAGTAATTGATAGCACGAATTATATTCAACTTTTAAAAGATCAAAACGATATTGAATCACAATGTCGTATTGAGAATGTCGAAGAACTTGTATCGGCAATTGTAGATTTTGAACAACACTCTCATATCAAAAAACTTTTTGCATTCTTAGAAAACATTGCTCTTATTTCCGATGTAGATGTTTTGGACGAGAAAAAAAATTTCATTACTTTAATAACGCTTCATCTTGCTAAAGGGCTCGAATTTCCATGTGTTTTTTTGACTGGGTTAGAAGAAGGATTGTTACCAATAGGTAACTCTACTTGTTTGGAAGAGCATGAAGAAGAAAGACGGCTTTGCTATGTAGGAATGACTCGCGCAAAAGAACATCTTTATCTTTCGAGTGCCTCGCAGCGAAGAGTTTATGGATATCTCAGGTGGTGTATTCCTTCGAAATTTGTGAAGGAAGCAGGACTAAAAAAAGAAAATTACAGACAAATCTTTAGAGATGAAACTCTGATAGATTCTTTACAAGAAACGCAGGAGACATCACAATTATTATCCGCCGATGGCAAGGAATACTGCTTTTACAAAGGCATGGCAATAAAGCACTCGGAATTTGGATATGGAAAAATTTTGGAAACAATTGGTTCTGGTAGTGAATTAAAAATTATTGTTCAGTTTGATGCTGGCTTTTGGAAAAAACTTTTAGTAAAATACGCAAATTTGGAAAAGGTATAAATTCAGTTTCTCTTTGTAAAGATTGAAATAAAAAACGATGAAGTAGTGGTTGATATATTTCTATAACTCATGACGTAAATATAGCGAAGAAGTTGATGTGATGGAGGGGTTTGGTGAAAATCACAATAGAAGATGTTGAATATGTTGCAAAACTCTCACGACTTTTTTTAACGACTGATGAAAAAAATAAATTTGCAGAACAATTAAGTGTGATTTTGGGGCATATGGACGAACTTAACAAAGTAGATACCGAAAATATTCTGCCAACTTCTCGTGCAACCGTTGTAAAAAATGTTTTTCGTGATGATGAAATGCAAAAATTCAATAATACCGACGATATAATTGCCAATGCTCCTGAAAAAGAAGATAGATTTTTCAAGGTCAAAAAGGTAATAGAATAAATGCTATTGTAGCTACGTCTTGTGGTTACACTACAAAACAACTTATATGGATTTAACAAATTTAACTGCTTGTGAAATTACTGAAAAAATAAAAAAACGAGAAATTTCGACAAGGGAAACTACCGAATATTTTCTGAAAAGAATTGAAAAATTTGACGAAAAAATTCATGCTTTCAATTCCGTTTTTATCGAAAAATCCTTGAAAAAAGCAGATGAAATTGACGAAAAAATTAAAAAAAATGAGCACGTAGGTATTCTTGCAGGACTTCCTATTGCCATAAAAGATAATATGTGTATCAATGGCGAGAAAACAACCTGCTCATCAAAAATACTCGAAAATTATATCGCACCTTATAATGCGACGGTTATAAAAAAACTTGAAGACGAAGATACAGTTTTTATCGGCAAAACAAATATGGACGAATTTGCAATGGGTTCTTCTTGCGAAAACTCCGCATTTTTTGCCACTAAAAATCCTTGGGACTTGGAAAGAATTCCAGGCGGATCGTCGGGAGGAAGTGCTGCCTGCGTTGCATCTGGTATGTCGACAGTATCGCTTGGCTCGGATACTGGTGGCTCTATCAGACAACCCGCATCTCTTTGCGGATGCGTCGGCTTAAAGCCAACATATGGAAGAGTTTCCAGATATGGGCTTGTTGCTTTCGCATCATCATTAGATCAAATTGGTCCTTTTGCAAAAACAGTAAAAGATGCATCACTTATTCTACAAGTTATTTCTGGTTACGACGAAAAAGACTCTACGTCTATAAAAATCCCTGTTGAAAATTATCTTTCAGAAATTGAAAAAGACATCAATGGTTTAACAATCGGGCTTCCGAAAGAGTATTTTATTGACGGTATGAATAAAGAGGTTGAAAAAGCGGTCCGTGACTCTGTAAAAATTTTTGAAAAATTGGGGGCAAAAATAAAAGAAGTATCGCTTCCTCATACAAAATATGCTATCAGCGTTTATTACATAATTGCACCGTCGGAAGCATCAGCAAATCTTGCAAGATATGACGGTGTAAAATATGGCTTCCGCGCAGTGTCAGAAACGTCAGATTCGCTTATTGAAATGTATGAAAAAACTAGGGCACTCGGATTTGGTAGTGAAGTAAAAAGAAGAATAATGCTCGGAACTTACGCGCTTTCATCTGGTTATTACGACGCATATTATCTTAAAGCACAAAAAGTTAGGACACTTATAAAAAATGATTTTGATAACATTTTTAAAGATGTTGATATGATTTTAACACCAACAACACCTTCAACAGCATTCAAAATTGGTGAAAAAACATCCGACCCTTTACAAATGTATCTTTCCGATATTTTTACTATTTCCTGTAATCTTGCAGGAAACTGTGGAATTTCTTTGCCATGCGGTTTCTCGTCGACAAATCTGCCTATCGGACTTCAACTTCTTGGAAAACCGTTTGACGAAAAAACAATTTTAAGAGCAGCGCACAATTTTCAAAAAGAAACAGATTATCATCTAAGATATCCAAAAATATAGAAAGGGGTAAAACAACTGATAACAAAAAAAACTACTTGACAAAAGTAACTTAATCCTGTATACTCTTTGTAGATACGAAAAAGGAGGTTCCAATGGTGACACATATTCAAAAATGGGGTAATAGTCTCGCCATACGAATTCCCAAATTAATTGCTACCGAGGTAAAATTAAATCCAGGTACAGAAGTTAAATTACTACTAGTTGGAAAAAAACTAACAATATTTCCTGTTGGTGTAAGCAAATTTTCACTTCGCTATCTTGTATCTAAGATTACTAAAAAGAACTGTCATCGTGAAATTGATACAGGTCAACCTGTTGGGAATGAGATTTGGTAAATATTATGAAATATATTCCTGATAGAGGGCATGTTATTTGGATTAGTTTGAATCCGCAGGTGGGACATGAGCAAGCAGGACGGCGACCAGCGATAGTTTTGTCTCCGGCAATTTATAACAATAAAACTAGTCTTGCTATTTTGTGTCCCATCACAAACCAGTCAAAAGGATACCCTTTTGAAGTAATGATTCCGACAGGGAAATATATATCAGGTGTTATATTATCTGACCAGATTAAATATCTTGATTGGCGTGTACGAAATGCTGGGTTAATTTGTATATTACCCGAAACAGTAATTATAGAAGTTCTTAAAAAAATTGGAACATTACTACAATTTTAAAAGTATTTGGAATGCGAAAAATGTTACAAAAAGTAAGCAAATATTATTGAAGGTGGAGGTTATAATAGGAGGGAATTATGAGAGAAAAAATTGAGGAAGCACTAAAAAAAATAAGACCGTTTTTACAGAGAGACGGTGGTGATGTAAAACTTGTTGATGTTACGCCCGATGGAGTTGTGAAAGTAGAACTTCTACTTGCGTGCAAATGTTGTCCGATGGCATCGGTAACATTGAAAAACGGAATTGAGAAAGCATTAAAAAAGGAAGTTCCTGAAATAAAATCGGTTGAAGCAATATAAATCTTGATATTGATATAAAATCAGCGATTAAATTTTTAAAGTGGAAAAATATGACGAAAAAGCAGAGTGTTGGCAAAACAATAGAGTCGTTGACAAAAATTTCTCAAGCGATAACTTCAAAACTTTATCTTGACGATATTCTTAAATTGATTGTCACGGTTACTGCTGAGGTACTTGGTTCAAAAATATGTTCTCTTATACTTATCAATGAAAATGGCGAACTTTTGATAAAAGCATCTCAGTCAATTTCCGACGAATATCTTAAAAAACCATTACTTAAAATAGGCGAAGGGATTGCAGGAATGGTCGTCAAAAAAAAGAAACCGATGTCAGTTTACAATATATCAAAAAACAGATATTATAAGTATAAAAAGATTGCAGAAAAAGAGGGGCTGAAGTCGGTTTTGTGTGCTCCGCTTTTAATCAAAGACAAGGTAATAGGTGCGATTGATGTTTATACATCAATTCCGCATAGATTTACAAAGAAAGAAAAAAATATTTTAACAGCAGTTGCAAACCAGTCAGCAGTTGTTATTGAGAATACGGAACTTCTAGTGAAAACAAAAGTTATTTCCGAGGAACTTGAAATAAGAAAACTTGTTGAGCGTGCAAAAGGAATTTTAATGAAAAAGAATAATTTGCCTGAAGAGTCAGCGTACCGAATTATTCAAAAACAGGCGATGGACAGACGGAAATCAATGAAAGAAATAGCGGAAGCGATAATTTTAGTGAACGATATTAAGAAATAATTTTGCACAAGAGAAACAAAAGTTTAGAAATAAAAAAATTACTTGACAATTTTTTTGTATGTCATATAGTATACAAGAATGGAAAAGGTATTTTCAGAATTAGAATTTGACTGGGATACACATAATGATACCGTTGAAAAAGTCAGTTGTAATTTCAGTTGGTATGCCTAAACAATATTTTCAAGCAACCACAAGGACAATAATTGTTAGTAACATTTACGGTTTTTCAAATATTTTTAAATTTTCGTTCTTTGAATCATT
>JBDRIG010000097.1:0-2924 GCA_043816185.1 Elusimicrobiota bacterium
AATGATTCAAAGAACGAAAATTTAAAAATATTTGAAAAACCGTAAATGTTACTAACAATTATTGTCCTTGTGGTTGCTTGAAAATATTGTTTAGGCATACCAACTGAAATTACAACTGACTTTTTCAACGGTATCATTATGCAAATAAACATATTTTTACAATCTCAAGTGTTTTATTAATTGCGATTACACTGTTAACATCTCGCGATATAATAGGGAAATCGTTCAGTAAACAATTAGTAGTCTATGGGGTTGAATCAATAAAATACTTTATATTATATATCGCTCATTTAATAATGATTTATCAGATAAAAGCAGAAAAAAAAGATTTTTTTGATATAATAAAGCTGTTGCCCAATAGACAAAAGAGTTCTATCGAAGAAAAATCTCTATCTTGCGAACGGAGTTCAACTTATTATGATTCGGTTTGTCATAGCTCGACGAGATCTAACAGCAAAATAGGCGACAATTTCTGATAGCAACGATAACCCACAGGATTGCTTCGACGACATAATTAAGTCTTTTCAAAATTTGATTTATCAGCCATTTGGGTAGTTCCGCCGACGGAAGGACTGGGTAGAAGCATTGTTTCCAGAAATAAATTCATCGTCGTTAATCGCCATAATCGTTGCCGTAATCATAATCATTATAGCGAAATTGTGTATTTTATAGTTTGCAATTGGTAATTGGTAACCCACTATGATATTTACTGGTGTTGATATAGTTAAAATTGAGCGAATAAAAAAAATAATTCTTACAAACAAAAGATTTCTTAAAAAGGTTTATATGCCGACGGAAATCGCATATTGTAATTCAAAAAAAAACAAATGGCAACATTTTGCAGTAAGGTTTGCGGCGAAAGAAGCGGTTTGGAAGTCGCTTGGTAAAAAAGATATTTGGCACCGCGATATTACCGTAAAAAATACTTCAGATGGTAAGCCAGAAATTGTTTTATCAAAAAAATATAAAAATCTTGAAAAAAAAATCTCACTTTCGCTTTCACATACTGATGATTATGCAGTTGCCGTCGCTATTTTAGATAAAAGATGATGAAACTAACACCTGAATTTGTAAAAAAACTTTTACCACTTCATCCTTCCGATTCACATAAAGGCGATTATGGGCACACACTTGTTGTTGCAGGTTCAAAACAATTTACTGGTGCAGCGGTTTTGTGCTCTTTGGGATGTATTCGTTGCGGAAGCGGGCTTACAACCGTTGCGATGCCTTCGTCGCTCAATATTCAGATAACAAGGCGGCTGCCGCCGGAGGTTATGACGGTTTATTTACCCGACAACGACGGTTATATCTCACCTACGTCTACAAAAACAATTTTTGACTTTTCCTCACAAAGAAAAATTACGTCGATAGCGTTTGGGTGCGGGATTTCAGTAGAGTTATGCACTAAAATTTTTACAAAGAGATTTTTATTAAAAAATAGGGTTCCAATAGTTATTGACGCTGATGGCTTGAATAATATACAAAAAAATGTTGAAATTTTCAAAAAAATGAAATCAGATGTTATTATTACTCCGCATCCTGCTGAATTAAGTCGGCTGATGAAAGTTGGTATTTTTGATATTCAGAAAAATCGTAAAAAAATCGTAAAAAAATTTGCAGCCAAGCACGGGCTGATATGTGTTCTCAAAGGTTTTGAGACCGTTATTTCAGACGGAAAAGAAATTTTTGTCAATACGACTGGAAATCCTGGCATGGCAACAGGCGGAAGTGGAGATGTTTTGACAGGAATGATTGCTGCGTTTATTGGGCAGACAAAGAATTTACTTGACGCCGTATGTCTTGGCGTGTATTTGCATGGAGTTGCGGGCGATTTAGCGGCGAAGGAAAAAACTCAGATTTCAATGTTGCCAACTGATTTAGTCGAAAAAATCCCGGAAGCAATAAAAATGGTTTTAAGTGCTTAATAATCAGACTGTATTGTAATACTTCGCAATTTCGGTAACAGATTTCTTGAGTTTTTTGTATAATTTCCTTGCCTTTTGCAATCAGAAGGCAATCAGACTGTGCCACAATCCATCTTTTACCATCTAGTGTTGGATTGCAGTACCATATTTTACCATCAGTTGCTATCTTCTATAAAAATGCAACTTTTTAGCTCATTGTGACACAGCCTCAACGACGAACATTTTGTTATTGTGACACAGTCTCTGTGAGTTGACAAATTTTTCATTCACCATCAATTATTTACCGTCTGCCATTTTATCTACTACTCATCAATTATTCACCGTCCGTCCTTTGTCTTCCCTATTTTTTATATGGTTGGTTATTGTGATTTGTAATAAATGCACTCTCCGAGGAAACCATCAATACAAACCTTTCTTTTACTTACAGCTAAAGATTTTTTTTTGCAAAAATATATCATACAAAATACTCCCTGTTCGAGAGAACAGTAAATACAATCGGATCCCATTTTTTTTATGAGTTGCATGGATTTTGTTGCTTCTGAAGTTTTAGTTAATGTTTCCATTTACGATAATCCTTATAATAATCTGCAGCTGGTATTTGTAATTAGTAATGGAAAACGATGGGCGATAGGACTACAACCAACAATTGGAAACTTGTTTTTTTGTGACGAAGTTACTTATTCCGCGAGTTACTTATTTTGCGGGGGGTGGATTTGAACCACCGACCTCCAGGTTATGGGCCTGACGAGCTACCAAGCTGCTCTACCCCGCAACAGCAATATAACAAAAAATAACAAATTTGTCAAGTCCCCGTATCACTCATAAATCCGATTTTTGGCTTGGAATTGACGGAAATTGATAAAATTTTGCAGTTGCTTTTTAATCATAAATTTAATAGTATCTGACAGCTAAAATAATATTATACCCAATCTAATTGTTCTGTTAGGAACAAAATATCGGTAGTAGAAAACCAAAGGGAGATATCACAAATGTTTAAAA
>JBDRIG010000098.1:0-4022 GCA_043816185.1 Elusimicrobiota bacterium
AGAAAAATATGGTTCTGGAATAAAAAGAATTTTAAAATCTTTTAGTATTTCTGGATTAAAAATGCCACAGTTTAGCGAAGAGGGTGATGGCTTTTTGGTAACAGTGCGTGGCACAACCACCCAGAAAGACACCCAGAAAGACACCCAGAAAGACACCCAGAAAGAAGACATTAGTCGCAAAATAATAGATGTAATAAAGAAAGATAAATTTGCAACAAGAGTTTCCATAGCAGAAACTTTGCAAATAAGTCCAAACACAGTAAAAGAATATCTTGCGAAATTAAAAAAAGAAATGAAAATAAAAAGAATTGGTGGAGACAAAGGTGGTTTTTGGGAAATAATTAAAAGAAATTGAGAAAGAAAGGGACGAGCAAATTACCATTCGCTTGATTGTAGATGTGGTGATAGATGTAAATCCACGATGTTAATTGTAGCGAGTGTATTTATTTGTTCGATTGAGTGATATTATGAAAGTAGTAATCCTCGCTGGTGGTATGGGAACAAGAATAGTCGAAGAGACAAATATTATACCAAAACCGATGATAGAAATTGGTGGTAAGCCGATCCTTTGGCATATTATGAAAACATATTCACATTATGGTTTCAATGACTTTATCATTTGCCTCGGATATCTTGGTCATGTTGTAAAAGAATATTTTTCACATTATTACCTTTATATGAGCGATATGACCGTTGACCTGAAAAAAAATGAAACGGCTATACATAGTACGACTTCCGAACCGTGGAAAATAACGCTTGTTGACACAGGGCAGGATACTATGACAGGTGGGCGTCTGAAAAGAATTGAAAAATATATTGGCAAAGAAACATTTTTGATGACATATGGTGACGGTATAAGTGATGTCAACATAAATAAATTGTTAGAGACACACAAAAAAAATAAAAAACTTGTCACACTCACAGCTGTTCAAATTGCTGGTCGTTTTGGGGCATTGGATATTGATAAAAAGGATGAAGTAAAATCGTTTTTGGAAAAGCCAAAAGGAGAAAAGTCTTGGATAAATTCAGGATTTTTTGTTTTGGAACCTGAAATTTTTAAGTTTATAAAACAAGGCGATTCTACTATTTGGGAGAGAGAGCCACTGGAAAATCTTGCAAAATTAAAACAGTTGCATGCCTACAAGCACACTGGTTTTTGGAAATGTATGGATACTCTCAGAGATAAAATTGAATTAGAAAAATTATGGAAAAGCGAAAAAATACCGTGGAAATTGTGGGAATAATAAAGAAAAGAATTGAAAATTCTTTAAAGGAAGGGATGGATGGATAAAATTTTTTGGAAAAATAAAAATGTCTTGATAACTGGTAACGAAGGATTTTTGGGAAGCAACCTTACGAAGATGTTGATTTTATCTGATGTAAAAATTATTGGTCTGGATATAGAAGTTAAAAGAAAAAATACATGTTTAACAAAAGATGATTACAAAAAAATAACAACAATAAAAGGTAGCGTTTCAGATATTAATCTGGTAAAAAAAATAATTTTCAAACACAAAATTGATGTAGTTTTTCATCTTGCGGCGGAAGCTATCGTTGGTAAGTGCCTCAAAGACCCACTCTTGACATTTTCTTCAAACATCGAAGGCACATGGAAAATTCTTGAAGCATGCAGAAATTCTCAGACGGTAAAATCTATAGTAATTGCATCAAGCGACAAGGCATACGGGAGTCATAAAAAACTTCCTTACACGGAGGATGCTTCTTTGCGCGGTGATCATCCATACGATGCTTCTAAAAGTTGTGCCGATTTAATTGCTTATACATATTTTCATACTTATGGTTTACCTGTTGCAACCACCCGTTGCGGAAACATTTATGGCCCGGGTGATTTCAATTTTTCAAGAATTGTGCCGGAAGCGATTAGATGTGCTTTGTCAGGCAAGCCGATTGAGATAAGGAGCGATGGAAAATTTACTCGCGACTATATTTTTGTAGAGGATATAGTGAGCGGATATATTTTGCTTGCAGAAAAGTTGCAGAAATTAAAATTAGGTGGTGAGGCATTTAATTTCAGCGATGAAAATCCGATAACTGTCATAGAGTTTGTGAAAAAAATTTATCAGACAGCCGGCAAAAAACCAAATTATAAGATATTAAATCATGCGAAATATGAAATAAAACATCAGTATCTTGCGTCCCAAAAAGCAAGAAAAGTATTGAAATGGAAATCGAAATACTCGTTTAAAGATGGAATTAAAAAAACCGTCGACTGGTATAGAGATTTTTTAATAAATGAAAAAAGTGAAAGTCGGAATTATCGGAACCGGTAATATAGGGACTGATCTTTTAATTAAAATTCAAAGGTCTGAATTTTTGGAATGCGGTATATTTGCCGGCAGGAATCATGATTCCAATGGAATAAAAAAAGCAGAATCAATGGGTGTCAGGACTTCTTATGATTCGGTAAAAGCAATTGAGAATGATCCAACTTGTTGTGAAATCGTATTTGATACCACATCCAGCAAGGTTCATTTATATAATGCACCAATATTAAAAAAATTAAAAAAATATACAATTGATTTAACCCCTTCGCAGGTAGGTAAAATGTGCGTTCCGGCTATCAATTTAGACGAATGTCTAAATCTGGATAATGTCAATCTTGTTACATGTGGTGGGCAAGCAACTATACCCGTTATATTTGCCATTATGAAGGTTCATCCGGAAACTGAATATATTGAAATCGTTGCAAGTATTTCATCAAAATCGGCGGGTCCTGGAACCAGGGCAAACATAGACGAATTCACACAGACAACCATGGATGCTATTACGCAATTTACCGGTGTGAAAAAAGCAAAAGCGATTATCGTGTTAAATCCAGCCGAGCCGCCTGTTTTAATGCATAATACGATATATGCAAAAATAGAAAATCCGGATATAGATAAACTTCAATTTGAAATTATGTCCATTGTAAAAAAAATTCAAAGATATGTGCCCGGCTACAAAATAAAACTGGGACCTGTGGCAGAAAGCGGAAGGGTTACGACTATGGTTGAAGTGGTCGGTTTGGGTGATTTTCTGCCGAAGTATTCCGGCAATCTGGATATTATTACCTGTGCAGCGGTAAATGTTGCCGAGGAATATGCCAAAAAGAAAATCCTTGGAAAAAGGATGTAATTATCATGAATAAAATTATTTTTTTTGATTCAACTTTAAGAGACGGGTCTCATGCGATAAGTCATCAGATTAGTGCAGACAACATAAAAAATTACTGCCAAAAAATAGATGATGTCGGTTTGCATGTGGTCATTGTCGGTCATGGAAACGGATTAGGTGCATCCTCGCTACAGGTAGGATTATCCGCACTTACTGATGACGAAATGTTGAATGCCGCCAGAAAGGAACTTAAAAAAACAAAATTAGGAGCGTTTTTAATTCCCGGGTTTGGTACCATAAAAGACAATATAAATCCTGCGATTGATATCGGAGTTGATTTATTTTGCGTCGCAAGTCACTGCACCGAAGCCGATGTTACCCGTCAGCATATTGAATATGTAAGAAAAAAAGGCAAAGACGCTTATGGAGTACTTATGATGTATCACAGAGCACCGAAAGAGCGGCTACTGGAAGAGGCGTTAAAAATGAAAAGTTACGGTGCACAGGGAGTTATTTTGATGGATTCTGCCGGTGCCTCCACCCCGCAGATGGTTTCGGAAACGGTCAAACACTTGTCTGATAATTTAGATGTTAAAGTTGGATTTCACGCCCATAATAATCTCGGACTTGCGGTTTCAAACTCACTTATTGCGATTCAGTCGGGCGCAACGATTATTGACGGCACGCTTCGCGGGTTCGGAGCCGGAGCGGGAAATTGCCAGATTGAAGTTTTGGCAGGACTTTTATCAAAATTAAAAATTGAAACCGGACTAGATTTATACAAATTGATGGATGTAAGTGATGATGTTGTTTCAAAAATGATGAAGTCGCCTCAGGAAATAACATCGGTAAGTTTAATAAGCGGTCTCGCCGGCGTTTTTTCCGGTTTTGCAAATAATGTCAAAAAA
>JBDRIG010000099.1:0-23184 GCA_043816185.1 Elusimicrobiota bacterium
GGTTAAAGTCCGGTGTATATATTATACACCACTTTTGATCGTTTGAAAAGATCACAAAAGGTCTGCGCTTTTATGCGTTACTTTATGACCTCCCCGGAAGGAAGCTTGCTTTTCCATTATACCATTGCGACACAGTCTGAATGACGACAACCGAGATTGCTTCGTCGCTCATTTCATTCGCTTCGCCCACAATGATGGCATAGCGGAGTCTCGCTTTTTGTGGGAATATAGCATAAATATTGAGTTTTGTCAAGCAATTATTTGTAATGTTGAAACAAACGACAGATCTCTCACCTTCGGTTCAAGATGACAAGGCCGACACCTTTAGATAAACTTAATTCGGTTGCCAAGTTGTTATCGAAATTGTGAAGTATTACAAGCAGGGTTTTCTTTCAGTCGGAATGACGGCGGTGGCATTTGATGTCTTATTTGGCAAAAAAATTGATATGCAATATAGGCATTAGGTAATAGTGAATTATATTATACAATGCGTCGTACGATGTACCACATTTTTTACAAATTTTTCACAAATTTTTCACAAATTTTACATATTTGTGGAGTATATTAGTTATGTGTGGAGTTCCTGCTAATTTTTGATTTATAGGAAACAAATTTATGATTAACTATTTTCGTCGACCAACAGACATTCTCGATTATATAGAAATTCCGCCTATAAGAAGGATTATTGCATCTATAACACTGATTAGTTTTTTATTAACGATTCTATGGACAAACGGATTGGCGGAAGTTGCTGGAAATGCTGGAAATGCTGGAAATGCTGAAAATGCTGAAAACGCTCAAAGTGGCGAAAAGACAGGAAAAAAAGGCACGCAAGAATCATCTGTGTATTATAAATGGGCCACCGTTCGCGAACAAGCACAACATGGGATATTAACAGAGATTACGGATAGCGAAAAAAATCAGGTATATAGGTTTAATAAAGAAGGTAAACTTGTCGAATTAGACGATAGAAACAGTGGGAAGACACAAAGGTTTGAGTATGACAGCCAAGGCAATGCGAGTATAAAAACCATAAAAAGCAAAGATGTAGAAAATCGAGAAATAGAAAACGCTCCGCAGTTAGCGCAATTATTGCCACAGCAAATACGACAGCAAATAGACGTTGTTCAACAAGTACAAACCATACCACAAAAAACCGCTTTGTTAGCAGAAGCAGTTAATAACTTTTTTTCTGGAGAAGATACTGAATCTAACAAATCTGGTGAAGGAGAAGGAACTAAATCTCAGGCCAACAAACCTCAATCACCAGCCAGTGTTTCTTCATGGTTAAAAAAATATAGTGATAGCGATCCACAAAAACAACAAGGAATGCTTGCAGAGATTGGTGCTACTGAGACAGAAGTAAAAAATCTATCAGAAGAAACAAAGCAAAAGATTGCCGATTATTTAGCACTCAGTGGCTCAAAACTTCCCGATGGTGCAGTTACAACCAAAGAGTTATCTGACAGGAAAGAAGGTCTTGCTGGACTAATAGACCGCGCAAGAGCAGCAGTCACACTTCTTTTTGTAAATATAATTAGACAAGTTGCAGGTAAAAAAACACAAAAAGAAAATGCTGGTGTGGAAATATCCGTTGAAGATATACAAAATATAGCACGACAACTTGGTATCGAATTAAATGCAACCAAAACAAATATTGACGAACTTAAAGGTGTACTTGCAAAAAATCCTGTTATAGTGCATACGCAGGATTCTAACGGCGATAGAATGTTTCTAATTATTACTGATATAAAAGGTGAAGATGTTGTTGGTATTGATTCAGACGGAAAAACACGGGTTTTAATTCCGTTGTCTGAATTTAGAGCAAAATGGACAGGCAAAATGTTGTCGTTAGCAATGACAGGAGAGGCACTTGATGCGGAGACAAAGAAAAATACTAAGGGCACATTTTTTGCACAATTATTTAACGAAATAAAAAGAGTATTTAGTGGAAGTCTTGTAGCAGTAGATGCAGGTTCACAAGTAGCGACGACAGAGGCAATAGGCGAGAGAGATACTTCTGTCGTTGCGATTATTGCGAACGTTGCGAGCTTAGCAAGCCCCGATGTTGTTGCAAAAAGCCCCAAAGGAGTGACGGAGCAACCTCAAGAGACTGCCACGATTGTTTCTGACGACACCACAACAACACAAACAGATGCAGAAAAAGCCCTCCAATCGATAGAAGCATGGTTGGGCGAATATATAAAAGCCGACCCACTTAAAAAAGCGCAGATGGCAGCGACGCTTGGTTTATCCACCGACCAATTAGCAAACCTATCTATTGAAACCGCAGGACAAATCTTAAATTATTTAAAGTCACAGGGTGATAAAATCTTCAACTGTGCAATTCAGGCACTGAAAAATATCTTCACAGGACAGGGCGTAGAGTTCAATCTCACAGATGTAGCCACAAAAGCAATTTTGATTGACATTATAACTGGTAATTTAAAAATAGATTCCAATACGGGATACGATGCTTCGCAATTGCAGTTGTCGATGTTTGCGATACAAAAGACGGCGGAACTTCATAATGTCCAGTTGACTGGCTATTCTACTGATATAAACGGATTACAACAGGCGATTGCTGGTGATAGTGGCGTGGTTGTTCATCTTGATTTGGGTAATGGGATGGGACATTTTGTTGTTGTCACAAGCATCAAAGATGGTTTAGTAACATACACCGATTCCGATGGTAAATCGAAGACAGCCTCGCAAGAAGAGTTCCAAAAACAGTGGACGGGGAACATTCTTTCAACAGTTGAAATTGCTGCTGGCAAAGCACTATCGGTAGTGACTCTACAAACGCTTCGCGGAGCATTCAATATTGGTGCGATAATAGCAGCAATAATAAAATGGATAATGAAAGCAATAATGGATCTAATAATGGGATTGTTGAAAAAAATATTTACACAAGTTTTTAAGGATATGCTTAAGAAAGTACTTGTAAAAGCAATAACTCAAGCATTTACGAAGTTGATAACCAAGGCCATAATGCAATACGCTTTTACCCGTAAAGTTGACGCAAAGGCGTTATGGAAGGGGTTTGTGAAGGACTTTGCATTCTCATTTGTACTTAATTTTGTTTGTGAATTACCAAAGTTACTCAAGGGATTTAAAATTGCATTTTCACTCGAGGGATTTAAAATTGGAGAACTTGATATTGGTATAGCACTTGGGAAAGTGTTTAATTTAATTGGTGACTTTGGAACAAATCCATGGCTTAAAGGGCTTCAGTTGGGTCTACAAATAGCATATAAAAATGCTATAAAAGAATCGAAGAAAGAAGGCGGTAAAGAAGTACCAGAGTGGTTAGAAAACACTGTTGAATTTGTTGATTTAGCGGTTAGTATAGGTGCATATTATGATAGTTATATGGCTGCACCATCTTCAAAAACAAATACGATAGCAGATGCACGAGCACCACCAGTTGATCCGGCACTGGCAGCACAAAAAGTTGCTTTGGAAGCACCACCAGAAGTTACTCCGGTAGTAGAAGTAGCACCACTAGTTACTCAAGCGGATAGTTCTAACCTCAAAACCGAGCCCGAGACACTCGCCAAGGAATCCAAAGCAGCAGCACAACCAGTAGGTAGTTCAGGATGGAAAGATCTTGGAAAAATCATATTACAAATAATTAAACAAGTGGTTGATAGTATTGTATCATTTTTACAAAAAACTAGTAATTTTTTACAAAAAATTGATGCTAATAAAAATATAGAATTATCTTTCAAGTTATATGACATACAGAGTGGAATAGAAAAACTACGCGAAAAAAAGAGTTATGAAAAAACTGCTTCTGCGGAAGATAATTTTATGGCAGCCGCGTCTATGTTATTTGGTAGTTTATCAGGTTCATTTAAGTCCTCGCTTGAAATCACACAAAATATTTCTCAGTTATTAAAAGCCGTTGTAAATATGGTATTATCTGGGAAACAATTTAAGTATGAAACAAAATTAAAAGACCTTAAAGATAAATACGATTTAACCGATGAAGAATATGATGAAATAATGAAAACAATGGACAAAGGTGATATAGTTGACTGGAAAAAATATGGGATGGAAGATAATAATAAAAAGTTTTCAGATTCATTAAGAGAATTAAATAAAGAAAACTACAATGCAACACGTGGATGGTCAATTGCACAATCTGTTTTAAATATTTCAGTTTCAATAACAGCGGTTATTAAAAATATTAAACCACCCCCACAAGGTATTACTCTTGCAGGGGCGAATATGCTACAAAACAATAATATTACTTATAGTGCCTTTACAGTAGTCGGTGATATATTCAATATAATGGAATTAAGGAAGAGTTATGACAACAAAGGTATAATAAATCTTGGGAATACTTTTAAGGAAACAGCAAGTACAATTAAACTTTATTCCGACTTCACTGCGACCGTCGTAGATTTAGTAGGTGCTGTAAAAACCCAGGGCTTGAAGTGGGATTATAATATACACACTTTTGATAAAAAAACTGACAAGGTTTTGGTTTTAGCAACGACCTTTAAAGTAGATGGTAAACCCTTTGAAATTGTATACAAAGAAGGTATTACGATTGAAAAAGCAAATGAAGAAGCAAATAAAGCCGCAAAAGCCGCAAAAGCCGCAGACATTAATAAACTTCCAAAAACCATTACAGAGGACCCACGCAAACTTCAACCCGCTGATTCTAAGGGACAAGGAGTTTCTTCTGCCCAAGGTCAAGCAGGAACTTCTGGTGTTCCATCTGGGTCAGACCATTTTGATCCTGCCACCGTTGTATGGATTAAAAAGCTTTTTGAGAAAATTGGAGAAGTTAAAAGTATTAAGATTGGTAATTATTCGATTTCTTATGATAAAGGCAGTGATTTATTGTCTACAACCGTTTACGATAAATCAAACAATCCTCTCTATACCATAAACTCTTTTAATCCTTCTGACAAATCTTCTGGTTTTTCTGACAGTATTACATTGCACGTAGACAAAGAATATAAAAAGGGGCAATCAACAATAAAATTGTCTAATGGTTTAGAACTTAAAGTTAGTGAATTAGAAAAACAATTCAATAATAAAGTTAAAATTGCATATTCTCCTAACGACAAAGTTACTATGGTTTATGACACGAAAAATGGCAGTATGTCGACAACTATGGAAATTTCTGAGGACAAAACTGTCGAGTTTGGTTCTAAAACGTATCTTACTAAAGAAAAGGTTTTAGCCGAAACGTATCTTACTAAAGAATGGGTTTTAGCCAAATTTAGAGAACTGGAAAAGCAAAAATCAAAAACTGATAAATCAATAACTGATAAAGCAATAATTGACACTCTTTGTTCTAGTACTAATTTAGGTGATAAAAACGAACTGGGTATTACTAATATCACCATAATCTCCGAAATCTCCGATGTTGTTAGTAGTGAGGTAAAAAGAGAGGTTAAAAAATTTATTATTCAGGAAACCGACTCAGGAAAAGACGAGGCCAAAAAAGTCGCACTGACCGAAGAAGAAAAACTATTACAATATTCTAAGGACATTAGTGTCATATCTGCTGAGAGAGTAGACAGTAATAATCTTACTATCACTACTTCCAAAGGAACTGCTCCCAAAGAAACATATAAAGCCAACATTTCTGCATTTAACATTCCTGGTATTTCTGGCAGCGTGACACTTTTGGACGATGAAAACAAAATTATTGCTAATGTGGACAAAGTGGCTCAAGGATTTTACAATGTTAGTTATAAATCTACGGTCGGCAATGATGTCCAGCCGAAGATTGTTTCTATAATTGTTTCTACTAATGAAATGACTGGTAATAAACTACAGTTTACCGATGGCCAGTTAGTTCCTGTTGGTATGGATAATAAACCTAATGGTACAACAAAAATAGCTATAGATGGTCTTGAAGTTGCGCTTACCTGGGATGATAAAGAAAAGAAAGTTACAACAAGTTTTGGTGGAGTAGAAAAAGACAAAAAATATAATTTACCTTTAATTTTATTTCCTGCGGCAAGATGTAAGTTGACGGGTTTAGAAGCAGTTGAATTTACTGGTATAGAAAATGGTGGTTTACAATTTTCTCCGAAAAATGGCGAAATTAAGTTACTTAATGGCGATAAAATAACCTTTAAAGATTTCAATTTAATTTTGAATAGTGGAAAAATAGCGACTTCTGCGGCTTCTGAGGAGAAGACAGCGACTCCTGCGACTTCTGAGAAAATGGCGACTCCTGCGATTTCTGGAGAAACAATGATTTCTGGCGAAATGATTTTGAAGCAACGCAAATATACAAAAGTAACAAACTTCAACCAGCTAAAAATTAGCGATTCTGTCGCAGATAACAGTGGTTCATACAAAACAAATGAATCCGGCCAAAAAACAAATTCTGATGGTAGTAAGACGATTATTTCAGGTAATTTAACTACTGAGGTAATCTTTAATAAAAAATCCGGCCAAGAAGATGCTTCTGTTACCATTCACAAAAACGGTATAAAAACATCGTATAATGAAAGTGAAAGTTTAACAACAACATCCAAATACAGTGTAGCATCTTACAAAAATGATATTTTGGAAAGCGGGACTGCCTACGAGCAATTAGATATTAAGCTTGAAGATAGCACGTTACTAGTTTATAAGGAAGAAACAAAGGCTGGTGTGCATGGAAATCCTCCAACGATCACTGCATCCATAGGTGATACTGAAATAAATTCAAAGAACATTAAAGAACTGCAAGAAAAATACAATAAACTTTACACGCTCGCGGATGGTAATAAGACAAAATTAGGACTGCTACTCATGTACAACGGTGGTGTTACCATACTAACTGGTAAGAATATTACATTTGACACAAACTACAAAAATACAGGGAGACAGGCACTTATAGAAACAGGTGTGGCAAAAGGTATAAATTTGGTTCATTATGCTGATGGGGTCACTATTATTGGATCTGAAGGTGATGAGAATGCAGTTGCTGGACATAAAGGTATGTTTAACGAATTTAATGGTATGCAGTTACAGGTTGGTGACGAGTATAGTTTAAATAAAATTGCGGCGAATAAATGGGATGAAGCAATTGTTAGCGAAAAAGGAGCAATCATTGTCCCTCTCAAATATGGCAAGACACTTAGTATTGTTAAAACCCCTGTTACCGAAACTACTGATTATGATTATTCCAAGTTGAAGGGAGAATTAGAAGATGGAGTTGAAATAAAGTCAATCAGTAAAGTTGATATAATTATTAAAAATGCAGAAGGCAATCCTGTTGCTGGAGGACAACAAACTTTGTATGTGGCAAATGGTGCTTCCGGGCAAATCGGACAAATCATATTAGTCAATGGAGGTGCAGTTCTACAAACGGAATCAAAAATATTTGTAAAGATAGGTGTTGGTGGTATCTGGAAAAGTGTAGGAACAACAGAAAAAATAGATGGAACTTTCGATGAATTACCTGGGACCAATAAAAACAATGCCAAAACTAAACAAACAACAACAATTACTACCAAGGATGCTACCGATATAGGGATATTATTATCCGCAGGAGTTAAACAGGGTGTAAATTATTTTGATAGTAATGGTGAGTTGGTATGCTCACTCACTTCTGATGTTCACGGGAACTATATTGCTGTTGGTAGTAGGGATAGTAAAGGAAATTTTGTAACAGTATTATTCGACACAAAAAAAGACAAAGGTGCACTCCCAGCAAAAGACAAAGACAAAGTCAAAAAAGGTGCACTCCCAGCAAAAGCACTCCCAGCAAAAGACAAAGGTGCACTCCCAGCAAAAGCACTCCCAGCAAAAGACAAAGGTGCACTCCCAGCAGAAGCACTCCCAGCAAAAGACAAAGGTGCACTCCCAGCAGAAGCACCTTTAACAGAAGCAGAAGCCATAGCAATAATAAAAAATATATACTTAACTGATTTCTCACAGTCTGATGTTGTAAAATTTTCGGATGATCCAGCCGGCGCCGAAGTATTAAAAGATTTAGAGCAAGTGATTAAAAAGTCAAATAGTGTCGCAAATACCTTCTTCAAAGATAATCCAAAAGCATCATCCGTACAAATTAAAAAAGATAAGAGTAACTATGTTGTTTCTATTGCCAAGGACGGCCAAGAATCTATTAATGTTTTTGATAAAGATGGCAAAGCGATGTATATCTATAGCAATAATAAAGGGGAAGGGGGCATTTCTGTCTATAGAATTTCTGTCTATAGATATAACGATAAAATTATTGATCAAAAAGGCAGGTGCAAACCGGCTGAAATTGGAGAAACCATAATCATTGGTAATAATGTCAAAGTAAACATTGCTGTTCTTAAACAAAACTTTGGTAGAGAAGTTTACATTATTGATGTGTTTGGAATGATGTTGAATGGACAAGAGAAAATAATGGTAATTCAGCAACTTGAAAATGCTAATCCGAAAAAAGCTGAAACCCCATCGGAGCCGCAGAAAAAAGCTGAAACGAAAGTCGATGCTGCTGATGATATTAAAAAGCAAACAAGAGTATGCGACCCACTTGTAGAAGATAAAGATGTAACCATTACTGATAATATTAAAGAGCAAATAACAGTATTCAACTCACTTGTAAAAGTTGAAAATATAACCATCAGCAATGATGCGTATACTGTTTTTAAAATTGCAGGTGGTGACGAATTAGCTATTTCACAAGGAGCAATAAATAGATCGGTAAACATAACTATTCTTGATGGTGACGGCGGAAGAATTGGTAATATATCTAAAAACAAACTTGGTGGTTATGATGTAATGTATGGTGGCGTGGGCTATACAGGTAAGGCAGTTTTTGGTTTATTGCCTCCAGTCTCGGCATACGAAAAATCAACGGACGCAAAATCAGCAACCATAACAAAACTCGCTGATATAAAATATATTCTACAAACAGACAATACTGTTTCGGCCAACATAACTGCCAGAAAGGGCTATGGTGAGTTTGAATTTACTGTGTGGGAAGATGGTGCTAATATAACGGCACATAAGAAAGGTTATAGTGAGTTAGGATCTACTGCCAATGAATTGGACACGAGCGGATTCGCTAATATAACCTTAATAATAGGTAAGGACACAGCAGACAAGGATGTGATTTCAGTTAAAGACATAACAGGTTCATGGATTCAGCCAATATCTAAATCAGATGTTGGTTCATTGGTCAAGGTCTACGATAGTAAAAATAAAAAAGGTGTGATGAATTTTCAGTCACTTGATGGGGTACTTACTCCTATTACAGCCACCGATCGCAAGTCACAAACAATCACGACAAATTTTAGTGCTATCGGGACATCGGCGACTGAACGAGAAGTTACCGCTAGTGTAGTTATCACGAAAGATAAAAAAGGTAATTATTTTGTATCTAAAACAGACGCAAAACTTAAGAATAGTACAAAGGTTAATATTACTACTTTTAATGGTAAATTGTATGCATTAGCCAATGGTGAAGAAAATACGACAACAACTAGTGCGTTGAATGTTAAAGGCGAATCAACTGTGATTTCCACTACTTTGGTGGGAACAAAAGATGGGATTAATATAGGTGCGTCAAAAAGAACGGGGGATGACATTGAAGTAGTATTTCGTAACTTTAATGACAAACTCTATGCACTAGCAGATGGACAAAAAATTGACGGCGATAGTTGGACAGCAAAAAATACAGAAATTGATGGTAAAAAAAGATTAGCACTGGTTAGAGCTTTAACATCGGACGAATGTAAAAATATTACCACATTGGATAAAAAACTATCCGTAAATAATGATACAGCAATAGAAATAGAAGTTGCTATGTTATCTGAAGGCGTGTTCGTCGTTCTTGGAGATGTTAAATGTCAATACGCTAATAGTGAAAAAAGTAAAGATGCCGCTACATTAGAGAAAGGAGCGATAATTTCACGCGATAACGATAATAAGTTAATTGTTATTAAGGGAGAGTTAGCGGTAGAAGGTGGTAATAATATTATAATTGCTAAAAGCAAGGAAGGTGGCGGCGATATCAAAGAAGCAAAGACCAACAAAATTAAGGGTAAAAGCAAGGGAGTTGGCGGCGATGTCCAAAAAGTAAATACCAAAGCTGTAGTAATAGAAATTGGGGATAGCTATGTTGTTTCTAATGGAAAAGTGTCGATAAGAAATGGACAATTTGTGGTTATTGGCGATGGTACGATATTAAAGAAAGGTTCAAACTTGGTGGGTATTGGTCCTGTTAGTGGCGGTGACCTGAAGCTGGTTTTGAATAATAATGGGGAGTTGGTTTATCGTTCTGCTGACAATAGAATAGTATCTACAACACAATTTGATAAAAAAACGGGATTGGGTTTGGTGACACACTACGACGAAAAGGGTATATCTGGATTATCAATTATAGACGAAAATGTGAATAAGGGCGCTTTACAAAAAGTAGTAGATTCAAATAAAATAGATGGAACCGAAAAAACCTTATTTATTACTGGTGATATTAGTAAAGGTAATGGCAGGGCATATATTTTGTCCGATAGGTGTATTTCTCGTGCCGATAATGGCAAATATGCATCAACCAATGGTGAAGTAAAAACAAAATGTGTGGTAGAAAATGGTATAATTAACGGGAAAAATTTTAAAATGTACGGGCTAATTGATGGTAAATGGCGTCAAGGATACATCACAAAAGACGCTAATAATAGTAATCAGCAGATTTTTGTCGTAGTTGATAATGGAGAACTCGTATCTGTAAGAAAGTTATTGGTTGATAATGAAGGCAAGTATAGAATAGGTAAAAAAGTAATTGGTGCTGGTATAGTGGTACAAGAAGATATAGATAAAAAAGGAACAAATATAGTTGCAACCTGGAATGGGAAGAATGCACCAGGATTATACTTGGAAACATTTGTGGGTTCTAACGGTAAAAGATCAAAAACAGCAGAAATAGTAATGAATGATGGCAGCAAAGTTCATATAGCGATTATGTTTGGTGAATTAAAACTGCTTACTGGTGCAAAAGGTCTAAATCTTGAGAAAAATGGTGAGTTTAAAGATGGAGGCAGACTAGTAAAAATCAAAGAATTTAAATTTGATAATGAAACAGGTGCGATAACAGTATATGGTGTTATGACGCTTTCCAAAGAACAAAAATGGGTGTCCACAAGCGATAACATATCACAACATTATGGTGCTAAAGTTGGTAAAGAAAGTAAAGAAAGTTATAAGTGTACTGGAACAGCAAGAATAGATCAAAGTAAACATACTGAAAATATTGTTATTACAACTACAGATGGCGAAGTAAAATTAGGAATAGCATTTGGGTTGCAAAAATATTTTGCCGATGGTGGTCTAAATAAAAATAACACACAAGTAACACATTTTTGTAAAGGGAGCAAAATTATTGCTGGGACAGAGGTTAATTTATCTGACGGGAAAACATCAACTGTACAAAAAGAAAAAGACTACAAAATAAATGTTAAAAATAATAACATAGAAATAGAACAAGGAACAATAATCGAAATACATAGAGACGGTGGAATAATCAATAATTTAGACCATATTACGAAAGGTTCTGTGAAAATTGAGCAAAAAGTTGATATACATGATGCGAAGAAGAATAAAAATATATATGGAGGTAATAGAACGGTTACCTATATGCCAAATGCTGATCCACAAGTAGATGTTAAGGGAGATATTTCACAGGTTTCCATTGGTGATGGAAGGTTTCATATTGACTTGGAATCAACCGAATTTGAAGTAGGGCGGGGTTTTATTAGATCAGTATGGGACTGTGTATTATCTGTTCCTGAACTTTTGGGAGGTACGTTAAGTGGGATTGTAGGGATAGGTTTAGATTCGCCCAAAATAATTCAAACAAGTTATAAATTATTTGTTAGTGCAGTAAACAGATTGTATGGCGAAAGAGATTTGTCTGATGACACTAAATTTACTGTAGGACGAGTGGCTGTAACAGTAATAATTGCAGTACTAACTTTTGTGCCGATCGGTAGGATTGTAACATTTGCGGGTACTTTATTAAAATCTTTAGCAAAGCCTTTAATAACTCTTATTGCACGAGTAACTCCAGTGACTGTCAAATTTATTGGCAGAATGATGAATAGAATATTCAATCCTTTTAGTATGAGGTTTACTGATAATATAGTACATAAAATAGTAATGAAGATATTTCCTAATGCTATAACAGCAAGCAGTGGTGTTGTAGGAAATGTAATAGTGCAATTTAGTGTGAAGTCTACTGAAGCATTGCTAAAGATAGCTTTACCAATGTTAAGAAATGCTATTATTTGGGGCAATCCTTATGTAAGTTTGCCATTGGTAGGTAAAAACGGAGTTATAGGTTCTGTTTTGATAGATTCACAGCTTGTAAAAAAACTTGGTATTGACATTGACCGTGAACTTTATCAAGCAATAGCTAATTTAGCATTTTTTGCTCCTATACTTGCTAGTGGAATGAAATCTCCCGCATCAGAATCCATCGCCGAATCGCAAATTTCGCTATTAGGTGCAATTAAGCAATCAGCGATTAAATTATCGCAGAGAATAGGGAATTTTATTCATCATCCTGCTCGGTCAATGAAAGATATAACTCGCAAGAGTCTTTTTGAAGGTATTTGTAATGCAATTAAAAAAGTCTCTTCCTGGGACACAATAAAAGCTGGTAAAAAAAAATTAGTTGAAAAAGGGTTGAAAGGTGTTAAAAAAACTGTTGGATCAAAAATAAAAGAAAATATGATAAATTTTGTCCCGAGAACAATTGGGATGGTAAGTGATATAGCAATGTTTCAGACATCGATAGGTTTAGTGGGTGGATGTATAAACACTTCATTAGGTGGCAAGGAAAGGCGATTTTTAATATTTTACATACCTAAGTTTAGTAGCGTAAAAGATGCTATTATAAAAACATCAGATATTGCTGTGGATACCATTACTGATTATAGAATGTGGTTATTTGCCGTTGCTATTGGCGTGTTAGGTCCTTTATTTACACCTATTTTTAGAAATTTTTCAGTACTCGGACCAATTATGAGATGGATAGGAGGCAAAAACGTTTTTGTTGGTGGTAAATTTGCTACTGGAAGGTTGGGTAGATATCAAAGATTCATATACGAAGAGGCATTCCAAGAGAGACTACCAGAAATATTGATGGGGAAATTAGGTATAACCGGAACATGGTCAGAAGTTGTACAAGAAATGTTTGATAGGCGTGGTGGTGGCGGGTCTTCAAAAAATTATAATACTGCTGTAAGTGACTTGGGAGGGGACTATATTAATTCTGTTGAAAATATAAATTCGCTAAATAATAAAGATGAACTTTCAAATATTGTGGGTGTAATGAGCAAGCAATTGAACGAAAGATTATCGCAAAACGGCAATGGGGTATCTGTTTCGGTAGATATAGTATCTGTGGGTGGTGGTGTTAAGGGCGGTATTGAGGTGAAAGTAAAAATTGTTAATGATACGATTCCTGATATATCATTCGGTGTTCAAGAGATATACCTAAACACCGTCGAGGAATTACAAAATTTAATGCTAAGTATTGGCGAAGCGGCAGTTAGTGGTGTGAGCTTATCATCCGATGAGGTAGCAAGTCGTATTGCAGAAAACAATTTGATTTTGAATAATAGTGAAAACAATAGTGAACTGGGTATTAATTGTCTATCTGCGGAAGAAAAAATTAGTCTCCTTTCAGGCATGTCTGGTTTTAGTAATATCTTTGGTGGTGATTTAAATGTTATTGATAAAAGTGGTAGAATAAGCATATCCGCTATAGACAATGCGATAAAAGAACGGAACCAATCGCTAACTAACAACGAATTATTATTAAAATATGTTATAGGCATAGTACCAATTATAGAAAATATAAAAGATTCTCTCACAAAAATACATCTAACAAAAACTGTTGATACAACAATTAACATAAAAGATTCTATCACAAAAACACAGCTAACAGAAACTGTTGATACAACAATTAACATATTTGTAGAAAAAGTTAAAAATAATTCTCCGCCTGCATCTGTTGCACCATCTGTTGCACAAAATTTAATAAACCTTTCCGCCCTTTCTAATCTCTCCGCAACTATACTCAATAGTGAACTTGGAACTGAGATAAAGACAAAAATTGTTTCTAGTGCATTACCTTCAATATCAGGGGCAATACCAAATACAACTTTTCTTACCAATCTTGCCGATCCCACTATTCAAATCCAAAATGCTCAATTTATTACTTCACTAATAATGATACTCAAATATTTACGTCAAAACAATAATACAGGTGCACTGCATTCATTATTTGTCTCTGTGATGAAAAACCAGTCGCTGTTAAAATTAGCTGAACACACTCCCCTATCACATGATGGTTACACTGCACTCGATTATTTATCTAGTATTTCTGAAAATATAGACGTAGGTAAACTATTGCAAGAAGCAGAAGTAGAAGCACAAAAAGTAGAAGCAGATCTTGTTGCTGCCAGCGACGACGCGGTTAAAATTGCGGGCGGCTTGACACCAGACCAAGATATTATGGGTAGTGCAGGTAGGGAGAAAATAATTAAGACCAACAGCGGAATAAAAGAGATAACAGATGAAAAAGGGAAAAAAGAAAAACTGGAAGAGAAAGATAGAGATAAAAAGAAAGATGAAAAAGAAGAAGAAAAAAAGAGAGATTTAGACCAGAAAAATAATCTTGTTGCTGCCAGTAAGGATTTATCAGCAAAATCTCCAATACAGATTGCTGCAACTGTAAAGCGACTTGCTATAATCACTAAAATATTGGCATTACAAAATCGTGCAAGAAAGAAAATACAATATACTACTATATCAAATATATCAAAACTATTATTAGAGTTAAATATTTCTGATACACCGTTGTCAGCAGAAGAAATTTCTTCGGAACTGGTTTATCAGTATATTGCAAGTTTAGCGACATTGCAAAGTATCAGTAGTGAAAGCGAAGATAAAAAAATTCAAAAAATTGCGGAATCGATTGAGAAAAAAATAAAAGATGTAACTGAATCTCTGAAGATTGAGCGTAATGATGACGCAAAAGAATTTTTCAGCGCAGCCTCTAAGTTAGCAGATAGTGGGAAAAAAGATGAAGGAAATATTTCACGTGACGAAAATGGTATTTCCGACGTTGTAGAAGAGGGCGTAAAAGAAAGGAACAAAGCCACAGAAAATAAAGCACATACAACACTTAAAGAAAAATTAGCAAGAGCCGTAGTTGAGTTTATTAGTTTACTGCCCGACAGTACGAAAAAACAGGATAGACTAAAGAAGTATGCGATGCTTTTCTATAAAGAGGATATTGATGTTGTCCAAAAAGAAATGGAATTACTTGAGAGCGAGATTATGGACGAGATCGCAGCGTGGAATGAAGTTGACTCAGCGTTGATTAAAAATGACAGTAATCAATTAAAAGAAATAAAAAAGAAAATTACTAATAAAAAAGTCAATTTGGCAGATATATACAATGAGGAAGTTGGAAATGAGGGGGTTGGAAGAAAGATTTTAACAAAGATATTGACAGCAAAAGATGAGGCTCTAAAAAATCGTGTCACCAGTGAGGGTCTAACAGATGATATAAAATTAGAAGCGATCGCACTTTATAGTTTAACAGCGAGTATATTTAAAAGGTGGTTAAATAAAGAAAAAACAGCGTTAGCGGGACTACATCGCGAGCAGATAATGGCCACTTTGGTTTTACTCAAGGGTTATAAAATAACAGAATTAGCTACTGGTGAAGGTAAGGCTATCATAGGTTTGGTTGCCGCCGCAGTTGAGTCGCTTAATGGAAATGGTGCATTCTTGATAAAACCGAAGACATCGGAGGCTGAAGATAATTATAAAGAGTATGGTAATCCATTCGCTGAATTATTAGGAAAGACCATTGGCGTTGTAACCGACAATATGGATGATAGTGAAAAGAAAGAAGCTTACAAAAAAGATATCACATATATTAGCGTGTCGAATTGGGCATTTGATACAGGTCACGATATGCTTGATATAAAAAGTGATAACGAAAAACTTATAGAGAGAGACCTCAGTAAGGTTTCAGTTATAATTGATGAAGTAGATTCTGTGTTAATAGACCAGGCAATGACTAATTTTATACGTTCGAAAGGCAATGAAGAAGCAACCGAAGAAGTTAAGTCTATAAGACGTGCATTTGCTAAGATAGCCAGAGACAAACAATTTAGTGTTACCAAAGTCGCAAGAGAAGTAGTTGATAAAGAAGATGTAGCAAAAGAAGAACAAAAAATGGATAGTACATATGCTGTACTCAACTCTGCACGTGGTACCATTTCTGCTACGGATATAGGTAACGAAAAAGCGATAGATTTATTGGGAAAATTTTTTACAGAAGAACAGTTAATTGATAACAAGCTGGTAGAGAAAAAAGGCAAGAAACTGGAACTTACCGAAGACGGCATTAGGTATCTTAGTGATGCCCTACAGGCCGAGTATGTTTATATAGAAAATGTTCAATATCGTATTGGTAAAAATATTGAGAACGACAAGGGAGACAATGAAATATTGCTTATATCTAAGGAGACAGGTGTAACACAATATGGACAGAGATTGAATCAGCTTATGCAGGCAATTGAAGCAAAGCACGAAGTAAAAGATGGAATAAAAATTATGGGCGAAAATAGGACGACCTCAAGTATAAGTGCTAAAAACGTCCTGAGCGAGTACGGAAAAGTATCGGGTATGACAGGAACGGCACGGTATGGTGAGGCTCCCAAGATATTTAAGAAACTTTATAATTTATCAGTAGTAGTTATACCTTCGCATAATCCATTAATGAGGAAAGACGAGCCGATGAATGTGTTTAAAACAGATGAAGAAAGAATAGAAAAATTGGTAGAGATAATAAAAATTGCGTTAAGAAATAATCAGCCTATACTTATAAATACATTAGACGTCGATGCAAGTGAAAAATTGGCAGAAGTTTTAAAAGAAAAGCTTGGTGTCAATGTTCCACTTAGGGTATTAAATGCCAGCGTGGCAGAACAAGAAGAAGAAATTATTAAAAAGGCAGGAAGCAGTGGAATAACTATTGCTACCAATATGGCTGGAAGAGGAACGGATATAAAGTTAAGTGATGAAATATCGGAGAAGGGTGGTCTCGTGGAAGTTATATTCGGGATAAATGATTCTGAGCGTACAGATATGCAGTCAAGAGGTCGTAGTGGTAGACAGGGTCAGAATGGCAAAACCTATATGTTCGTATCGCTTGAATCTGATGGGAACTTTTTAGAGAGAGGTGGAGTTGGTAATATCTTATTCAAAATAACTGCTGGCGTGGCACCACAATTCATATTAAAGTACATTTTTAATAAAGCCCAAAAAAATATTGAAAAAATGAATGCGAAAAGTTTATATAATCAGACAAGTCAATCAGACAAGTTGTATGAATTGCAGATTATGCTGAAAAAAGATGTTGAAATTATAGAAAAACAGGTCGTTCAAGTAAAAGGAGTCAATCCTGAATCAAGTGCATTGAGGCTCGAGCTTGAGAAGTTATTTAAGAAATATTGTCATACAGACAAAGAGGTAAATATAAAAAAATTACAGGAAGCAATATCAAAAGCGTTCGGTGTAAATCTCAATATTACCAATCATGCTGGTAGCACTGTCGATAATTTATTTAAAATCATATATGGAAATCTCATATCTCATTTCATAGGAGAAGCAAGAAGAGATAATATAGATTATGAAAAGGAAGCATTTTTCCATAGGTTAGAAGATATAGGAAGAGATGCTAAGACACCTCGTGAATATAACAAAGGTATGTTTAAAGAATATGTTGAGTTGATAAAAAATATAACAAACGCAGAAGCAATTACAGAGGAGATTCTCAATAAAACAGTTAATAACAAAATGGAGACGATAGCTAAAGCAAGAGAAGAAGAAGCAAAGAAAAAAGTGATTGAGCAGGTGGATTTAGCCATCGCTGGAATAAAAGTTGCAGAAAAAATAAAAGCAGCAAAAGAAACAGAAGTTGATCAGGTGAGTGTTACCACAGAAGTTGAAACAGAAAAAGATGAAGCACTGTCTTTATTTGATAAAGTAAAAGTGGCGATAAAAACTGTAAAAGAAGTGGTAGGGGTTGTTGTGGAATCAAGCGGTAAACGGGTTGTACTACTACAGCGTCGAAATGTTCAACAAGCCCAATCAGTTAAGAGTGAAGTTAAAACAATAAATATAGATGTTGCAGAAGGATTTACACAAGCAAAGCAGGAAGAATCTGCACAAGAGGCGAAAGCGAAATTAACGTTGGAAATTGCGAAAGTGCTGGGCAACAACGATAATGTTAGTTTAGGTGTTAGTATAGGTAGTAAAAACATTGGCAATTATACATTACCGAATAGTGTTGCAGAATATTTTGTGGCTAATCCGGAACAATTAAATGGAGCAATAAACAATAAATCCATAAACCTTATAGATGTAGATGGTCAATTCGTTCTTGTTGGAACCACACAAAATGGCAAGTTTGTAATGATAATGGTGGATTTGGACAAGGAAGTAACTGGTGAATATCAGAGAATAATAAATTCAATATCTGATCCAACCTATGCAGGAAATATTGGTGCAAAAATTACAGAAAAAGGTGTTATAGAAATAGGTAATGTTCAGTATAATCCTGGGAAAGTAGAGGCAGGTGTTATAATTATCAATTCCAATCTTGGGGACGCGAAAGTAGAATCAGGAGCATATTTAGAGAAAGTAAAGATTGAGAATGGTAATATAGGTAAAAATTCTGTTTTAAATTATGTTGACGTTAAAACAGTGAATGTTTGTGCAGATTCAAAGGTTGTAAATATAAAACGCGAGAAACTCGACGATGGTACTGAACTCAACAATAGTGATATTGAGCCCATCGAAATTGAAGAAAATAATAGTTTAAAGTCATTAGAAGGTAAGTTCGTAAAAGGAAAATATACAGAAGTTCCGGCTGAGTATGATATACAAAAAGCAAAAATAGTATATATATCTTCGAAGAATTTGATAATAAAACTTATTGATAAGATAAAAGAAGTGTTTAATTTTGGAGATTATACAAAATTGCAAAATATTAGAAGGGATATAGATATTGCTATAGATGCTGTATTCATCGAGAAAGATATTTATAAAACTTTTGGTAAAGATAATATTGAAGAATCTATATCTGCTATATCAGTTGACGGCGACGACGAGGAGAAGAAGAAGCAATCTTCAATATCTATAATGGATGTAAAACAATTGGCTAAAAATATTGCCGAGAAACAAAATCCATCTAAATTACCAACAATGCCGCAACAGATGTTAAGCGGCGCAAAAACCGGTCTTAAGATATCGCTGTTACTCGTGTCAGTTATGGTGATGGCTCTACCTGTAGCAGGATGGATTACAGGTGTAGGGTTAATCAACATCGGCGGATTGGTTGCTGCTAAATTAGGGTTAGGTGGTATATCTGCCTTCATAGTAGGTGGTTCAATTAGCAGCTTAACCATGCTGCCTGCGGTGACATCAATGAAGAAACTTGTAAAAAAAGAAAAGAAAGATGCCGATGTAAATAAGCCCTCGTTAGTAAAGAGATTTACAAATTCGGCAACTGGTTTAGGAACTAAGTTGGTGGATAAACTATCTATCAATAGACAATTAAATAATGCAATAGATGCTCTCTCAAAGGACCTCAATTTCGTAAGCGATATGGACCAGAAGAGAGCAATATACCTTACACTCAATCGACTCGTAGATGCAAAAAATGATGAAGAATCTGAACCTGCTGTAATAAAATACAAAGCGGAAGCAGCCATAAAACTATCTATAAGATTGGATGAACAATTAAAAAAATTAGTCAAAGCAGAACAAACAATATCTATGATAGGCCAGTATGAACGAGTTTTACAGAGTTTGGGGCCCGAAAAAGAAAAAATAAAATCAGAATTGGAAAACTGCAAAACACAAAAAGACGACGTACTCGCAGAGTTGGAAAAGATATATGTGGAACTAAATATAGTTAAGGCACAACAACCCGAAGTAGAAGTGGCAAAAGAAGATTTGCCATCAAACGCGTCTGCTGTAAGCCCGCAGATTGGCAAGCGTGCAGAAGTGACGAATATAAAAGACAATGTTGTCACGGTAAAAGACAGTCAAGGGCAAAACCAGACAATTCAATTAGAGGACCCAGTAGATATCTCTGAATTAAAAACTCAACTTTTAGCAACAACTAATATGTCTGATTCGTCTAAAGCACTTTTATTATCGATGTTGAGTTTACTTGAAAAATCACCACCAGAAAAGTTGCCTAAAATTTATACTTATTCTACTTTGGTTGATGATTTGCTTGGTTTTGCTGCACCAGAGAAAAACATAATAGCACTCCATAAATCAATGATAGACAATCCAATAGCATTGTTCCACGAAATAGCGGAGTATTTGATTAATTCAAGTGTGATTAATTCAGGTGTGATTAATTCAGGTGTGATGAAATTAGGACTTACGGATAACAAGTTGATATTAACGATGAATAATAAATCGACAAATATTTCACTTACTGAAAATACACTCGCGATTGCAAAGAAGGACTCTACGAGCCCACATTATCTTTTAAGAGCACTACAGAGAGAATTATTTGGCAACGAGGATTATAATCTGACTCAAAAAATAAAAGCCTTACAACAAAAACCAATCGATGCGAGCCATCCTGCGATTAAGACAATAATACGTATTAAAGGGGATAAAACAGAAAAGGAAGTTTTTGGTGATTTATTAAATAAATTACAACAAGAAGCACAGAGTAAAAATATTGATATAACAGCGGCATTTATAGAATTGTACATAGACATGTATCAGCAGAAAATTGAAATAGATGTACTTTTTAAGCACGAAGAAATTAAAATTGAATTAGTAAAAGAACTTTCAAATATTTTCAAACAACATTTTGCAGGTTACAAAATAGATATTGCTAATGTAATTAATCCGAGTATGGCTATTCAGGCACTTAGATATTTTGATGACGTAAAATTAGAAAACATAGTGGGAAATCATGAGACATCGGTAAAATTTGCAAATGGTGAATTGACAATCGAAAGTATTCTTAAAGAAACAAAAGAAGCGTATGAAAAATCGGGCAGGGACAAAGAACAAAAATTTATATATCAGGGTAAAGAGATAAAATCGATATCGCTAAGTGCAGTTGTTCCAAATTGTACAGAAACTGCAAAGATCGCAGAAACAAAAAGTGATATTGCAAAAATTGGAATTGCCGAAATTGGTGAAAAAGTGGTGGATGCTATATCAGTAGGGTTGAATGGTTTTTCAGAGATAATTACGGAATTTGTAAAAAAAATACAAGATAAGATACAGCAAAGAAAGTTCGATAAAAAAGTTGGAGAATATAAGAGAGAAATTAAAACGGGTATAACAAATCTTGTGAGTGGTTTTACTGATCCTAAATTTGAAAAAACGAGATCTGAAGGGATGGGACAATGTGTAATATGTCCTAAAAAACCCGAGTGGGAAATTGTGTATTACGAGGAAAGTAAGGATGTCAACATTGAAGAAATTAAGAAAAAATGGAATACTACGAAAGATAACGCCGTGAAACATAATCTCTCGGTAATCAATGTAAATGGTGAAAATGTACTTATTGTTGTAAGAGAAAAAACAGAATCATTAAATTTGGATAAGTTCCCAGACCGAATAAAAGAAGTACAGTCAATAAATGAGAAACTCTGGCGGCAGGAAAAGTATGACAGTGAACTTGCCAACGATAGATGGCAGGATAATTATGGCGTAACCGCTGACGGTAGAGTAGCATTAATAAATCCAGTTGTAGTTGCAGTGGTTACGGAGGAACAGATAAGACTGAATTTAACATTTGATCAGATTGTTGTAGTTAATACTAAAATAGAGTTTAAGTCCAATATTTGGGGAGTAGGAGAAGATGGATTTAGGCCTGACCCATTTGGTTTAGCATCTTTGTTTGACAAGTTTGTTAAAGAAAGAAAAGAATTGGGTGATATGATGAAGATGACAAAATTGTTCCGCGGCGCAGCATAACATAACGCAGCGTAACGTGGTGTAGTCGTTGTAGGATATGGTTCTTCAACCATATGTCGTTGTGCGTCGTGTGTGATGCGTCGTCATTTGTGGGCGAAGCGAAGCAATCTTTAAAACATTTCTCGTCGGAAAGAGATTGCCGCGGCTTCCTTCGAAAGCCTCGCAATAACCAAAAGTGGAGTTATAACACAGTCTGCGTGACCGTGCGCCGTTACTTTTCACAAATTTTTCACAAGAAGTTCATAAATTTTTCATATTGGAAAAGTATGACATAAGCAGGAGGGGTGAGATATAAGATCGAAGTAGTGATAATCGAAGTAGTGGCAAAAAAAATTCACAAGAGGAGGAATAAAAAATGAAAGGAATATTAGCAAGTCTCATATTATGTGCAGGTGTTGTAAGTTTTGCAATAGCGGCAGGTACATTGGAAAATCTCGATGAGAAAAATAAAAAACAACCATCTATATTGACTAACACTAGTAGAACAGTGGGCAACAATGTTACAACAGGGGAAACAGCAGTTAAAACTAATGTTTCTAAAGAAGAACCAAACTTATTAAGTAAGATTGTTAATGTGTTTACGTCGCTCTTCGAGGACGACAAAGAAAAGAAGTAATTTTAGTAAAAGTAACATAAAAAAATGAATTTGGTATAATTAAGAAAATTTTGAGTAGAGTAAGTTGTGGGGCAATTTGGTGCGAAAATGTCACCCTAAACCTGTGGTTTCAGGGTCTTATATAGATGTCGCTAAAAAAATGTTGACATGATATGAAAGCGTCAAATTGCCTCGTTTTTTTGTTTGATCGTTCCCACAAGGGAATGTTCATAATTTCGGCAACAACTTTTTAGCAATTATGGCACGGTCTGATAACGAAGTTTAATTGTTGGCAAAGAAATTGACGTTACTTTTTGTGCATATATGAAAATGAAAAAGGTCATTATTTTTATTATTTTAGTTGGTCAATTATCGTGGAATTTTTACTTCAGTTTTTCTATTAAAAATAACCAGGATTGTGGGGAAATTTCTACTTCCATATTAGAAGTCCGCGGCTTCTCAAGTGTAATAAAAGTGGTTCACTCCAACTTAGTAGATTGTTTGAAAAGAGTAATTGAGTTGTCTTGTTTGGTCTCGCAGTTGCCCAATCCCAACAATACCAAAAAAGATGAAAATGAAAA
>JBDRIG010000100.1:0-7424 GCA_043816185.1 Elusimicrobiota bacterium
AGACGGTAAATAATTGATGGTGAATGAAAAATTTGTCAACTCACAGAGACTGTGTCACAATAACAAAATGTTCGTCGTTGAGGCTGTGTCACAATGAGCTAAAAAGTTGCATTTTTAGAGAAGATAGTACCTGATGGTAAAATATGGTACTGCAAGCCAACACTAAATGGTCAAAGATGGATTGTGGCACAGTCTCACCGTGAATAGATATGCTTAGTTTTAAGGAGAATTGTTATGCGAAAGTATTTTAGTTGTGTAAAAAAACGTGATAATCTAATCGAACCGTTTGATATTAGAAAAATATCCGCATCGGTTATAAAAGCGGCACAAGACGATGGCTGTAAGGATAGAAAAACAATAAAAATGGCTGTAGAAAAAGTGGATTTATATCTAAAAGATAATTATTTACCAGGTGAAACAATTACAACAGAGGCTATTAGTAATGCCATTGAAAAAGTACTTGTGTCAGAAAAATTGGAACATCTATTTTATTCATACCGTAGTAAACAAGTTAAAAAGAAAGAATTACGAAAACAACTTAACGTGGCTAAAAGAAAAGAAAAATCCAATATTACAGATATTTCACTACTTGTTCAAGCAGAAATTGAGGAAGAAAAATCTTTATGGGATAAATCAAGAATAACAGAAGCATTAATAAAAGAGGCAGGCATAACACAGAAGGATGCTCACAAGATTGCTTGTAATGTTGAGAAAAAAATTCTTTTTTCAGGAATGAACAAAATCACAACTTCGCTTATAAGATCGCTCGTAGATAACGAACTTTTAATATCAGGATATTCATCTAAAATAAAAAAACAAACTTTAATTGGTATCCCAAGTTTTGATTTAGGGCAAATTATATTTCAAAAAAATTTAGAAAATTCAAATGTTGCTGTGCATAATCCGGAAGCGATAAATCTTGCGATTGCCGAGATAACACTTAAACAATATGCGTTGAATAATGTATTTTCAAAAGACATTGCTGACGCACATTTGGAAGGTAGGATACACCTACACGATCTCGGTTATCCGACGAGAGTTTATTGTTCAAGCCATTCACTTGAATATATAAAAAAGTATGGTCTACAATTAGAGAGTTTGAATATAGTTTCGGGACCAGCAAAACATGCAAGAACACTTACAGGGCATCTTAATACATTTCTTGCTTCTATGCAGGCATATTATGCAGGTGCGTTAGGCATAGGTTATGTAAATATTTTCTATGCACCGTATCTTGTAGGTTTTACATATGAACAAATGCTTCAAGAGGCGCAGTATCTGATATTTTCGCTTTCTCAATCAGCATTTTCTCGTGGTGGGCAGACACTGTTTTTAGATGCCAATGTCCACACGGGTGTACCTTCATATTTGAAAGATATACCAGCGATAGGCCCAAGCGGTGAATACACAGGTAAAACTTATAAAGATTATGAGGCAGAGTCGCAAATGTTTGCCATGGCACTACTGGAAGTTTGGAGAAAAGGCGATAAGTATGGGCATCCATTTGCATTTCCAAAATGCGACTTGCATATAACCGAGGAAACATTTCAAGACCCACAGCAGAAAAAAATATTAGACTATGCATGTCTTGTTGCCTCGGAAAACGGGTCGCCTTATTTTGTGTTTGATAGAGACGCTGTTACGCTTTCTGCATGCTGTCGGTTGCGTACTGTTATAAAAGATAATTATATGCTCGAGCATCCAGAAAGTATGCGATTCTGTGGTTTTCAAAATGTTACCATAAACCTTCCTCAGGCGGCATACCGTGCAGGTCGTAAAAGTTTGGATGATTTTTTTGAAGAGGTTACAAAAGATATGGATTTAGTGATAAAAGCACATTTACAAAAGAAAATGTTTGTAAAAAAACTTATGGACGAAAAAATGCCTTTACATCAATTGGGTAAGGTTGGGCTTGATGGAAGACCATATGTGGATTTAGAAAAATCAACGTACATAATAGGCATAATAGGATTAAACGAGTGTGTACAATATTTAACAGGGAAACAGTTACACGAGAGTGACGAAGTGTTTAAGCTTGGGTTAAAGATAGTTTCATTTATGTACTTAAAGACGAAGGAATATGAAAAAAAGCATAACATTAGATTTGCAATCGAAGAAAGTCCTGCCGAGTCAGCATCAAGAAGATTGGCAAAAGTTGATTTACAAAATTTTAGTGGTGCAAAAGAAGTTGTAAGAGGTGATGCGTCGAAAGATGAATATTATTACACAAATAGTATACATTTTGCCGCAGATGCGCCGATAGGAATGATTGATAGAATTATTAAACAGAGTCAATTTCATTCTTTAATAGAAAGTGGAGCAATGATCCATGCATTTATAGGCGAGGAAAAACCAGAGCCACAATCATTATTTAATCTTATTCGCAAAACTTATGAAAATACAAAATGTGCACAGATTACAATTTCTCCAGAGTTCACCATATGCAAGGATTGTAATAGAATGACAAGAGGGCTTAAGGAACATTGTTTATCATGTGGTTCAAAAAATGTCTACGGAATTACAAGAATTGTTGGGTATTATTCAATGATATCAAATTGGAATAAGTCAAAATTAAGTGAATTGAAAGACAGGCACAAAGGCGATTATTCAGTGGAGGAAAATGAAAGTAAAAATATTAAAATTGGATGAGAAAGTGAATTTACCGTGCTATCAACATAAGCACGATTCCTGCATGGATCTGACAAATTCGGGCGAAGCAGTATTGCTTGAACCGTTTGCAAGAATGCTTATACATACTGGACTAAAAATGGAATTACCAGAGGGCTATGAATTACAGATAAGACCAAGAAGTGGGTTGGCATTAAAAAAAGGTATCACAGTACTCAATACGCCAGGCACGATTGATTCAAATTATAGAGGTGAGGTGTGTGTAATTTTATATAATGCCTCCGACAAACCTGTAATGATAGAAGAAGGCGAAAGAATTGCTCAGGCAGCACTTTGTAATGTAGAAAATATAGAATGGCAAGAAGTTGAAGAATTAAACAGTACAACCAGAAACGAAGGTGGATTTGGCTCTACTGGGAAAAAATAGTGGGCGTGGAGTAGCAACTGGAGTGGAGTAGCAACGACGAAGCCACGATGAATTTGGATTGCCACGAGCCGATAAATCGGCTCTCGCAACGACAACTTGTTACACAACAACAACCAAGTGTAAAGAACCGTTTACAACACCACGCTATGTCGTTCCTACTGTACGTATAAAGAATTTTAAAAATTTGATTTTTCTGTGAGCACTGCATAAAATTTCAAAGAAAGTAGAGAAAAAAAAGGGGAGGGCGTGAGATGAAAATAGAACTGTTGGCAGTGACGCCAAATGCGGAAAAGTTGATTGAGAATGCGGGCAGAACCTGTTATATGTCGTTCGATAAAAAATTAGATGGTTCTGAAAAAAAGTTTATTCAGGGATTAGTGAAAGCAGGGCACTCATCTGTTTTAGAGCACGCATATGTTACGTTCAGAGTTAAAGAAGTTTCAAGAGCACTCACACATCAACTTGTAAGACATCGGCTTTGTGCTTTTTCTCAGCAATCACAGAGATATGTAAATGAAAAAAACTTTAGTTATGTAACACCAGAAAAAATTGAAAAAGACGAAAAAGCAAAAAAAATCTATGATGATTTTTTAGAATATTCAAGGGATATCTATACAAAATTACAGACACTTACTATTCCGAACGAAGACGCAAGATATGTTTTACCAAATGCCGTCTGCTCGGAGATTGTTTTTTCAACAAACTTTAGAGAATTAAGACATATGTTTCAGGTGCGTGGTTCAAGACGGGCACAATGGGAAATAAGAGAACTATGTATCGAAATACTTAAAATTATGATAGAAAAAGCACCATCAGTTTTTGGTGATTTTATTATAAACGAGAAAGAAAGAACAATTACACTTTCGTAATTATTATAATAGTAGTTCGTGAATCGTGGTTTGTATCTCATTGTATCGGAAACCAAATGTTTTTATAGTAGATTTGGTAGTGAACGGTCTTTAGAGGCTGTCCGACAAATCGTAAAACAGTCATTTTTTTGTAAAGTATAACAGTATTTGGCAACTAATAGCAACAAACAACACATCATTTTTTTACTGACGCTGTGTCGTCGGTAAAGCGGACTATGTTGTCGGACAGCCACTTTAAACCGTTCATATTTTAGGAGGAATTTTATGTCAGTTTTTATAGGAAGAAATAGACAAGCAAGACAAGGGTATGGGTTCGATGAAATAACACTCGTTCCTACTACAAAAACAGTTGATATTCAAGATATAGACGTTTCTATAAAAATAGGAGACATAAAATTAGAAATACCGATAATTGCATCTGCGATGGACGGTGTTGTTAATCCTGAATTTGCTATTTTATTGGGTAAACTTGGCGGGCTTGCAGTTCTTAATCTCGACGGAATTTATACAAGATATGAAAATCCAACCAAAATTATTAAAAAAATAATTGAAGCAAAAGATAGCAATTCAACACAGATTATTCAGGATGTGTACAAAGAGTCCGTAAAAGAAAAACTCATTACAAAAGTAATTGAACAGATAAAAAAAGAAAATGTTTTATGTGCTGTTTCAACCACTCCCAAAAATGCAGAGGCATATTCTAAACTTGCCAAAAAAGCAGGTTGCGATGTTTTTGTGATACAATCCACAGTCACTGCGGCAAAGTTTATATCAACAAAACAGGAAAGTGTTAACTTAAAAAAGATTGTAGAAAATTTAGGAATACCTGTAATAATAGGTAACACAGTAACATATGAAGCTGCGTTTGAACTTATGGAAACAGGATGCGCTGGTATATTAGTGGGCATAGGTCCTGGTGCTGCATGCACAACAAGAGGTGTATTGGGAATAGGTGTTCCTCAAGCAACTGCGGCAATAGATTGTGCACAAGCAAGAGATGACTATTATAAAAAAACAAAACGTTATACCTCAATAATTATAGATGGCGGTATGATAGTAAGTGGTGATATTTGTAAAGCGTTTGCCTGTGGTAGTGATTGTGTAATGATAGGTTCTGGATTTGTAAGAGCAAAAGAATCGCCTGCAAAAGGGTATCATTGGGGCATGGCTACAAGTCACAAAAATTTACCTCGCGGAACAAGGATTTATCTCGGTATATTAGGAACATTAAAAGAAATATTGTTTGGTCCGGCAAAAACCGATGAGGGATTGCAGAATCTTATTGATGCGTTGAAAACCTCTATGGGTTCTCTTGGTGCAAAAAACATTAAAGAAATGCAGAAAGTAGAGTTAATGTTAGCACCTGGAATAAAAACAGAAGGTAAGGTTTTCCAGAAAGCACAAAAAGTAGGTATGGGAAAATAATAGTTGACGATGTAAAAAGTAAATACGAATAACAAGTTGCAGATGAAAAATTTGGCAACCGTAAACTGATTAACAGGTTAATTGAAAGCTGAAGACAAGAAATTATACAAAAAACTTAAGAAATCTGTTACCGAAATTGTGAAGTATTACACACAGGACTCGTGGCAATCTCGGTGTTGACGTTATGAGATAACAAGTTCAATATGTTAGTGCAACACCACTGACGCTGGATTGAAAATCTGCTATAATAGGCAGATATGAAAAGAACATATAGACAGTTAACAGAGGCAGAACTGAACTTAATGAAATAGCGTTAGTTATCACCTGAAAGTAGTGTCAATATGATATTAATACTTGATTTTGGTTCTCAATATACACAGTTGATTGCAAGACGAATAAGAGAGATTGGTGTATATTCTGAAATCCTTCCATACAATACCCCGATAAATGAGATTTTAAAAAAATCACCTGATGGTATTATTTTGTCAGGAGGTCCTGCGTCTGTTGTCTCAAAAAATGCTTACATTTGCGATACCAACATATTTAATCTTGGAAAACCTGTTTTAGGTATATGCTATGGAATGCAATTAATTGCAAAGGTCTTCGGTGGAACCGTTGTAAAAGGAATTTCTCGAGAATATGGAAAATCGGAAATAATTATCGATAAAAAAAGTACTCTTTTCAGAAACATACCTAAAAATTTTAATGTATGGATGAGCCATTCCGACCGTCTTAAAGAATTATCGAAAGAGTTTGTAGGAATCGCTCATACAAAAAATATTTGTTACGCTGCTATCGATAATCCCAAAAAAAATATTTATGGAGTTCAATTTCATCCTGAAGTTGTTCACACGGAGTTTGGTAATAAAATTTTGGAAAATTTTGTATTCAAGATTTGTGGAGCAAAAAAAGACTGGAATTTGAAATCGTTCGTTTTGGAGAAGATAAAAGAAATAAAAGAACAACTTGGAAATTCAAAAGTTATTTGTGGGCTTTCAGGTGGAGTGGATTCTTCTGTTGTTGCGGTATTATTGCAGAAAGCAGTGGGTAAAAATCTGCATTGCATTTTTGTTGATAACGGTCTTTTAAGAAAAGATGAGCTTGAAAAAGTAAAAAGTATTTTTTCAAAAAAATTGCATCTCAATATTAAATTTGTAAATGCGAGAGATATATTTTTGAAAAAATTGATTAATGTTATAGATCCTGAGAAAAAAAGAAAAATTATAGGTCACCAGTTTATAGAAGTTTTTGAACAACAATCTAAAAAAATTAAAGATGCAAAATTTTTAGCACAAGGAACATTATACCCCGATGTTATAGAATCAATATCGGTTAAAGGTCCATCTGCGACGATAAAATCGCATCATAATGTAGGTGGTTTGCCTAAAATAATGAAACTTGCTCTCGTAGAACCGCTAAAATTTTTATTTAAAGATGAGGCAAGGGTAATAGCCAAACAACTTGGATTGCCAGATGAAATTGCATATCGTCAACCATTCCCAGGGCCTGGACTTGCGATAAGAATTATAGGTGATGTGACTGAGAAAAAATTGAAAATACTGAGGGCTTCTGATTGGATTGTTATAGACGAAATGAAAAAAGCAGGTTTGTATTATAAAGTTTGGCAATCATTTGCCGTACTTCTTAATGTAAAAACTGTTGGTGTTATGGGCGACGAAAGAACTTATGAAAATGTTGTTGCTATAAGAATTGTTGAAAGTTTAGACGGTATGACTGCTGATTTTGTGAAAATTCCTTATGAGATTTTACAAAAAATATCCACAAGAATAATAAATGAGGTAAAAGGGGTGAACAGGGTGGTTTATGATATTTCGTCAAAACCACCATCAACAATAGAGTGGGAATAGGCGTAGATAAAAATGATAGATAAAAAACTCGTGGCAATCTCTGTGTTGAAAACCGAGTTTGCTTCGCTTCGCTCGCAATGGTATAATGGAAAAGCAAGCTTCCTTCCGGGGAGGTCATAAAGTAACGCATAAAAGCGCAGACCTTTTGTGATCTTTTCAAACGATCAAAAGTGGTGTATAATATATACACCGGACTTTAACCCCGGT
>JBDRIG010000101.1:0-28898 GCA_043816185.1 Elusimicrobiota bacterium
AGTATTATTTAGCATTATCGATAGTAGCAAAAGAATATACTCCGAATTTGAAAAATAAATATCCAGAACTCGATAGTTTTTTTGAGTATATACGACTAAATTACAGTATAAATCCAATATATTTAATATTAGAAGAGAAAGCACTTACAAGAAACATTCTTAAGCGATATACTGGCAAGCAGTTAGATAACGAAGTACTGTTTTTATCAGAGATGGGCGAGCATCTGAGAAATTTCTTAGATTTGAAAATTACATACGATGAGTTTAGTTATTTTAGTTCAAATGTTAGCACATTTAAGGTATTACTAAAAAAATATTTTGAAGATGTTGAGGTGGATGATGTAATAAAGTTCGTAGAAAATGAAGAGATATGTTCGTTTTACAAAGTGAATATAGAAAGAGACAATATATTTTATGAAACATTAAGTAAGGAAATAAGTAAGGGAGTTCAGAGTTCAGAGTCCGGAGTTCAGGGTAGTGGTGGTAAGATAACTTTATCTAATGTGTCAAACCCTCAACTTAACGCAGGCGATTACACAGATGTAATAAATAGACTTAAAGAATTTAACGAGATAGAAATAATAGTTACAGGTGGATTTCATTTCAACCTAACAGAGATGTTGAATAAAAAAGGCATTTCTTATCTCACTATAATTCCTAATGCAACAAAAAAATTTGATGAATCTATTTACGAAAAAATTATAACTGGTAAAACGGATTTAATAGATTTTATAACATCAGCATTTGCAGCAATGTTGATAAGTGTGGATGTGAATTCTGAATCGCAGCGTGGTTTGATTTTAAGCATAGCAGCATTCTATATGCTGAAGAAAGGCTACTCCAGCGATAAGATCAAAAATATCATAGATGAATGGCGGGAAGTCAACAAAATAGAAGAAGAACTCGTTGTTAATAAGGAAAAACATAGTGTAAAAATTGGAGATGAAGTTTATAAATTTGAAATAAAAGATGGTAAAATAGTGAATATAGTATTAGAAGGTAAAAGTAAGAGGTTAGAAGAGAAAAAGGTTTCGTTGTCCAATCGTATAGGGGTTAGTGCCTTTATAATCTCAGTTTTTGGTGGGATTGCAACGCTTGTATTAAGTAGTCCACTTGGTTGGTTTGTTGGCGGTATATTCGCAGCATTACAAATTGCACAGATTTATTTTATAACCGAAGTGAGTCGAGAAATAGGACAAGAAGTTGGTTTGATTAATGAATTTGGTGAACTTCCACCACAACAAAAAGTGCGTACTAATAAATTTGTGCCTGCAAAAACAATAGGTGGAGAAATACATATTAATTCTGTATTGATGTCCCGCCTACCAGAATGGCTGCAAAGAGTGTATTGGAAACATGAAAATAGACATCTCCAATTTGCTAAAAGCAAATTTGCCCAAAAACGTCCATTAGCATATAAAATATTTTCCTACGAATTCCTGCCAGATTTATCTATTGAAGAAATTTGTGTCTCATTATTGGAAGTAATTTTTTTAATCAGAACTACTGATAGTAAATATTGGCCATTGGTTGCTGAAAAATTGGTTGCTGAAAAGTCTGTTGTCGAAAAACGAGCTGCCGAGAAATCGATTGTCAAAGAGCAAGTTGTCAGAGTATTAAAAACGCTTGGCACAGCACTACGTTCTCCTGTTTTACTTGGTTTGGTTTTGTTATGGGCAATCGCCGCTCAAACGGAATCTGTTTTGTTAGGTGCTGGTGTTTTTTCAGATAGCATTATTGGCGGCTTGGCTATCGGTATGACTTCATTGTCTGCGGGTAAAACTAAAATTTCAAAAAAGGAAGCGCAGAAAATTTTAGCAGAATTTGTTCCGAATGATGAAGGTTTTAAATGGCTAAGAAAACCCAATATTGATAAAGAAGAAACAGTATCTGTTACAAATAGTAAACCTGGTTTATCGGGATTTTTGAATGAAATCAGTGAACTTTGTCTTAAGGGAGATGAGGGAATTTGGAGTTTACTTTACCATTCAGGACGCGGTGATATATTAAACTATTTAGTAGACTATTTAGATTTTCTCTCAAAAAAACACCCATATTTTAAAGAATTCAACGATGCTATCAACAATCTTAAAACTGCCGCAGCGGCGACTGACAACCTGCACGAAAAAGTTGTTTTAAATATAGAAGCAATTTTACTCGCAAATAATCTTGTTAACCGTCTCAACCCTACCGATAAGAGTGCTAAAGCGAAATTACCGCAATTAGGTGAAGTTAGAATACACAGTCCGCCCGAAAAATTAAGTTTTGGTTATAGAAAAGAGCAATTTAGAAAATTTTACGAAAATAAGGATGATAAAGATTATGCAGCATCCGTGGCGGAAACTTTATTTTATTACGGAGGAGATAGCAATGTAATAGATGCTGCCTTACTCCACAAATTATCCAAGGAAAAAATTGACGCTGCTTTTGAAGAAGTTGGATTGTCGAGCAAAGACAGAAAAGAAATTTTAGAACTCATCGCCATCTTAGATAGAACCATTCAGATTCCATATGGACCTTCCAGAGGTGCTCCGTCAAACACAATTGAAAATCAAATGCTACTTATTTTCCAATCTGTGAAATCCTCGAATGGGTTTCTTTTAGTAGTGGCGGAGCGATTGTATGCACTTAAAACCGCAGAGAAGGATGATTGCGATGATATTGAAAGTTCTATCCAATTGCAGATTCGGCATATTTATGGTCCCATAGCAGAAATGCTTGATTTAAAAAATATTTCCAAAGAATTATGGAATCTTTCTTTAGAAAAATTAATTGGAAAAGAAATTTTAGATGAAATAGCAAAGAGAATTATAGGTGTTTACAATGATAAGGCAATTGAAGAGCAGGTAAGAGATTGGTTAAAAAATAATAACATTTCAAAAGCAGATATTTATGTCCGATTAAAAGAACCTTCCAGTATAATAACTAAAATTACCAAAAAGAATATAGCTGAAATAGCAAATGAATTTATCATCAATGATCTTGTTAGTGTGACAATTGTTTTACCTAATACTGAGGAAGTAGGAAAAGTACGGAAATCAATAGAAGACGACGAAACCATAGGTATACCCGGCAAAAAATTTGTTGAAACTAAACCAACAGTCTTGGATTTTACACAGTTTCATTATGAATGTAAAGGAATAGAAGTTAGATTAATGACCAAAGGAGATTATGATAAATATCTGCATGGAAATTATGCTCACTGGAAATATAAATTATCAAGGGATTTGAGTGCTACAAGACGATTCAAGAATCCTCAAGAGTTTGGTGGTTTTTTGATAGAACTGGGAAAAAACTTTAAAGAAAATTTTGATAAAGTATACGAATCTGTAAAAGATAAACCAGTTGTTATTAAATATTTAGAAGATGAAACGTTCTTTCCGATTATTGAATTGGAGCAATCGCAAGAAGACCAAGGAGACGAATATGATGTTTTTAAACCTGCACAATTTGAAAGATTGAATGAAAAGATTAAAGAATTAAGAAAGAAACAAAAAGTAGATGTGGAAACTTATTATGATGCTAAAAATGGAAATAGTACGATGTCTATTGAGATTAGTATAAAAAATGATATTCCAGGCTATCTACTTAAAATCTTAAACGTGATATTACCGGTAGAACATCTTTTGTCGTATCGTATGTTTATGTCAAAAACAAAAGGAACGGCTGAGATAAGAATTACTATTCCTCATGATATAAAAGATGAAGATAAGCGTGCTAAAATAATAAAAGAACTTGAGGAAATTACAGCAAGTAAAGAACAAACAATATATGCTAAAGAATTGATAAAAGAAACAATAAAAATAGAGGTTATTGCTGATAAGCTCGATAATGTTCGCAATATTTTAGAGGGAATTGCTGGTATAGACAAGCGAATTAATATCAATCATATTGAGGTTGGAGAATCCGAAAAGGTTGCAATCAATAGCTTCTGGTATATTATTAAAACTGCTGCCACTATTGCGAGAAATGCATTCGGAATTACTCCAGGAATTTCCAAGAGCGAGAAAATAAGTTTTACATTTGATTTAGGCCTACCAGAAGGAGTAGATTTTGAGACAATTAAAACATCGTTAGAAGAAATTGCTGTAATTTCTGAGGTTAAGAATTTATCTAAAAAAGAAGAACAAGTACAAAATCCTATTGTTGCAGGAATATTGCCACTCTTAGTAGTTTTCAAAGAATTTCAAAATATATCAGCAACACTTGCAGGGAAAATACGGCGTTTGTTTGAAGAAGCAACGAATGTTACATCTGAAAAATCATATTACAAAAATTATGCAGATATTTTAAAAGAAATTGCTGGTTCTAATGGCATTTTCGTGATATCAGATGCCATAATAATAGAGACAAAGGAGAATCTCAAAGATATATACCCACTTATAACATTGGACGGAAAAGGAGTTTTAAAAATTGTTAATCTATTCGCAGATTTCATACATAATAATGGCCCACCGCAAAAGTTTGTTGAAATGTCTGATGGAAACGAAAAAGAAGCACTTAGAAAATTATTTGGAGCAATACTAAATCATGAACAAATAGAATCGTTTGCCTTAGGTATCATTGATGGTGGTACTAAAAACAAAAGTTTATATGATGCCTATTCAAAATATCTGGAAGAAATCTCCGAAATTAAGGACAGAAACCACGTAACATTCCATAAATTTCTTGAATATCTTGTCAAATCAGAAAAAAACGACGATCAAAACCTCGCAAAGTTAATTAATGCTTCCGACCAGATTATTCTTTTGGAATATGCTGCTGACTTCCTTTGTGAAAAATCAGTAGGTGATATTAGATACAGACTACCAAATGGACAAATTTTACAAATTGGTGCATTAAAAGGTTATGACAAAGTACATAAAAAATTAGGAGTAAAAGCAGCGGATGTTCTTGTAGTTCAAGATGAGCTCGTTTCATCGTCTAATGAAAATTTATTTCCAGTAATTATGAATATGATATTCGACTACGTGTTTGATATTTATGCTGGCCGCATGTTTGGGCCTGTATCAGAAACTGACAAACGACCCTGCTTTGTTGTGTTTAATGAAACAGGCGAATGGCCACAAGGAGGTCCACGACTAACACTCGTTGTAACACAAAAACAAAAAGAAAAATTAGAAAAGATGATTGCTAATGCCTTTTTGGGACCTGAAAGTGAAAGACCGGAAAAAACATTTTTTAATGTTAACCATATTGTGAAATTTATTGTAGAAAAAGAAGGTGTTGCTGATTTAGGTAATGATGTAAAATTAAAAGTAGAAAGACAGGAAGATAAAAAAGTTATCTGCAACGTTGAGGTTAAAGGTGAAACTAAGAAAAAATTGGACTTCGAGAATGCTGTTAAATTTGATTTAGAACTTGGCATAAAACTTGAAAAACCAATAGTTCCACCTGCTTCAGGAATGGTTGCAGTAACTGTCGGTGCTGGCTCTTTTGGTTCAGAACTTGGAACTATTTTAAATACTTCTCTTCTTGTAATTATAAGAAACAAAGATGGTTCCTTGACAAGGATTGCTGTTGATCCGCATGGATACTTTGATAAAGTTTTAGAGGAAATGGGTTTATCAACAGATATTGATTATATTATAAATACCCATACACATCCTGATCATTTTGAAGGAACGCTAGAGCAGTCTGCGACCAAAGGTGCTAAACTTATAGCAGCAGGATCTGACCTCAATGGAAAGCGTGATGTAAAAGAATGTATAAATAATGAAATCGACATACTGTCAAAATTGACAAAACGTAGTATAAAAGATCATTTGCGATTTCTGGAAGGCAAAAAAAATACTGAAACTGGGGTTTGGGATTACGAATTGCCTAATGGGACACATATAAAGTTTATGCACGTTGTGCATAGTATTCCTACAGCAGCAATAAGAATAGAGACACCAAAAGAATTAGGCGGCGGGACATTGATTCATGCACCCGATTTTAAGGAAGCAGAAAAAGATAAAAAATTAATGGAGTTTTTATTTGGTGATGGAGAAAATATTCCAGATTCAATTTTTATTGATGGAAAAGTAGGCGACCTTGTTCACCAGGACTTAGAAGTACTAATTAAAGAAATTTATTCAAAATATGGTGAAGAAGTTGCGAAGAAAATATTATCTAAGACGCGACTAATACATTATAGGAATGAAGAAGGACTAAAAAAATATGCAGAGAAAAACAATCTAACTTTGCCGAGTCCGCTAAAAATTGGTGAAGTTGTTGATGTAGGTGAGGTGGTTCATACTGGCGATGATACAGTTTCAATATTAAAAAGATCAGGTGGGGAAAAAGACGCAGAGCTTAAGGTAAAAACGAAAGAATTATCGGCATTAACCACAGATGAATTAGTGGATAATTTAAAAGAGAGTATGCCTCCATGTGACGAGACAACTGGTAATTGGGTTGAATTCAATGAAATAGTAAAGATACTAAAAGACAGAGGGGTACCCATAATGATTGTCGGTACACCTTCTGCAAGAGAAAAATTCGAAGACGCAAATGTGAATGTAGATGTAGATTATTATCTTCCTAAATACGCATATAAAAATTTTTATAGTTTTCACAATATTGTTTTAGAGATGCTAACTTCGTCAAACAAAATTTGGGTTGATTCCAAAGAGACAAAAGATTTTCTGCGTTATGCGTTAGAAAATGTTGTTCAGCATGTTGGTGGTGGTATTGTTGCGGTTATAGGGCAAGAACAAATTATTGAAAGTGGATATAAATATAAGAAGATTTCCGTTATTGATAATGGTAAAGGGTTTACTTACAAAGAGAGTGGCAAAGAAGTACCGATTAAAGAAGCAATTAGGCCTAGCACACATCCTGGTGGGCCAGATGGCAAAGGGCTTGGTCTTACCTGTGCGATGGTACCCAACTTAACTGTTGTTAAAACACAGCATGAAATGGCAATTATAACGCGAATTATGGGCGAAGATGGGTCTTTTTCAATGGTACCCACGGTAGTAAAAAATGTATATTTAGAGCGAAAACAAAAAGGTACGGAAATTGTCGGATATTTTTCCAAGCTTGTTGATCTCAAGGAAGAAGAAGCAGCGAAAAAAGAATTATTTTTAGAACTTGAAAAAGAACTTGAAAAAATTGAATCTGTGGGTGGGGAAAAAGTTTTAGATTTACCAAAATCCGAAAAATCCGAAAAATCTGAAGACAAAAAAGGTAAAAAAATAACAGGTATAATACTTGCGGCATTAACCACAGTTGGTGCGACATTGATGTCGATGATGTCAGCTGGGACTGTGATGGCGGCGGATGTGGTTACTCGCGGTGCGCAGGTTATAGGGATAGTTGAGAAAGGTGATTCGTTGTGGAGTATCGCAAAAGAACGTTTGATAGAGCAGGGCGGAAATCCGACAAATCATCAAATTTGGGATTTTGTTCAAAACATTATTTCACGGAACCCTCAAATTGCTAAGAATCCTAACTCGATTAATATTGGAGCTGAACTTGATTTAGACACAGTTCAACAAGCGGCACGACAAGTTGTTGAAGTGGGGCAAGATGTTTCAGGAGCGGCACAACGGGCTGTTGAAGTGGGGCAACAGATTCCAGGAGTAGGGCAACAAGCAGTAGAAACGGTTTTGCAGACTGTTGAACAGGTTTCGCAAACAATTCAAGAACCGTCGTTTGTTCAAAACATTATTTCAACAGTATATTCATATATCGACAGTATATCTTCGTCAATACAATATCTTATTAACACAGGAGATATTTGGTATGTAGTGGGGACATTTGTAACAATAGTAGTAGCATTTTTTGGCTGGAAAGCATACAAAAAATATAAGCAACGCAGGACGGAAAGTCGGGAGATGGAAAAAAAGGTCGGGGGAGAAGTAAAAGAAGAAACTAAAGCGGAAATCAAAGAAAAAGTCGAAGAGAAAAAACAAGAGATTGAAGAGAAAAAGCAAGAAATTGAAGAGAAAGATAAAATCGAAGTATCTTCGCAAGAACCTCAGAAACAGTCAAAGAAGACCAATACGACTACTAAAATTATTATTGGTGCTATTATTGGTATTTCGATAGCAGTACTTTTATATTTTACTTTGCCTGAAATAGTTTCTGTTATAAAATCAGCAGTAAACACCATTACATCATTTACACCATTCGTAAATGTATCGGTATCAGGTAGTGGTAGCATCTTGCTTGAGATAGGTAGCAATCTTGTCACCACACTATCAGGTTATATGCCAACAGTGTTAAAACTTACAGGGTTCACAATAGTTGGCAGGTCAATGTACTATATTTATGATAGGAAACAGATAGAAAAACAATTTGGTTCCGATAAAGATGTTCCTAAGATAGGTACAGTTGGCGTGTTGTTAAAACTGTTTGGATTCGGGAAATTAGATAAAGATTTAGTTGTTAAACGCCTGGCAAAGCAGTCAGGTTGGAATGACGAAAAGATAAATGAAACAAAAGAAAATATAAAACGAATAGTGAAGAAAAAACAAAAAGAATCTTCAAGTATTAAAAATGAGAAAGTTCGAGACATTGCCCTGATTTTAGAGATAGACGAGAATCTCAAAAGATTTGGATTGAGATTTAATGAAGAAGAAATAAAGGTTTTAATAACAAACGCAGAAGACGAAATCATTAACGCAAGATTAACCGAGGAGTTAAAAAAACAACACGGTAGATTAACAGAAGAAGAAATTAAAGAAATGACAGGCGGTGTCGAATTGAATCTATGGTCATGGTTGAAAGTTTTTATTGCTATGAAAAAGCAGCAACTTGACACGCGCGTTAAAATGCGTAAAGCAGCCCGTGAAAAAAGACATGAGGCAGTAAGAAGCGTTCAGTGGCTCTGGTATTTACTATACGATTTTGGTATTTATGCAATAGACAATGTTGTAGACTTTAAGTTATTTGAAAGAACAAATTTTTTAGGTAAAAATGCTTACAAAGAAGCATTAAAGTCAGCAATTAAAGGCGAGATAAAATCTCGGAGTAGATATTTTAGTTCCGTTAGGGATATCATTTATGTATTAGGATCGACACTGTGGAATTCGTATTTGTTTATTGTGCCTAATGCGGGGATAACATTTATTCGTCAGAGATGGTCATTGGTTGTTCAATCTGAAATAGCAAGACGTGTTTTTGAGGCAGTAATTACAAAATCTGTTGGCGTAGGGGCTGCCGGTAAAATATTAGGATTTAGTTTTATAGGTAGTCCGTTAGGGATTGCTCTATTTGTTTCTATTTTTTCTGTGCTATACTTTATTCATACAAGACATGCAAAAGCAGAAATAGACGAGAGTGTAAAAAAAGGTGAAAAGATTACCCCTTATATGAAGAAGTATTCAAGATATGTGGTTATGGCAATATTTTTGATTACTATTACACTGTTTTTCCTTCCTACAAATCTATTAGCAGATGTAGTGTCATCTCCGGTAGCGTCAGATGGAGTTAAGCAGTTTTTTACTATAATCAGTTTAGGTGGATGTTTATCGCTTGGGTTTTTAAGAACATTTTCGCGTTCCTATCGTGACCATAAATTAAACATAATGTCCAATAGTAGTGAATTTAATCCTACATTGTCTAAAACATATCAGGGAAAAGAAAAACAGGGAGAAGAAAAACAGGGAAAAGAAAAAAAACCAAAATTGGAGCAGTTATCGTTCAATAAGATACTTGAATTTTTAAACGAAGATAATAAGAAATCATTTTCACAAGAACAAAAGATAGAAGTAATTGTAAAACTAAAATTAGCATTGTTAAATAATTATATTAAATTAGATGATTCATATCTTATACCGCAATTAGCCAGAATCGCTATTGAGTCAAAAATTGATGAATGGGAGAAATCATTACCCAAAGAATCAGAATTAAAAATATCTCAAATTTTTAAATCCGCGAGCAAAAAACAGAAATTTTCTGAGTTTTTAGTTGTTCTTTATGCTTTATTGAAAACACCATTCTTCCCGATAAAAGACCAAAAAGGACGAAATACTTGGTACGTTGAAAATTCGATAATATCAGGATGGCACTTAGCGTTAGTTTCACCTGAAATTTCAGGAATTTTAGACGGTTCTGAATGGATTGACGAAGAAATTGGTTTACCTGTATTATACCCTGGCGTTAGTTTGATTGATGGGCCAGATTCAAGCGTGATTTCTATTGGTGGTGAAATTATGAATAGTATCACGAGTCCGCTTGGGTTCACAATCGGCGATGCAATATTTCTTGGAGCAGGAATTGACGGTATTTCTGCCACTGGACTTGATGCACTTGTTATGGCACAACAAAATTTGAAAGAAGTGTCTGCTTATGGTGATAAATTAGATAAGATAATAAAAGACGTTGAAGACAACAAAAAAATAGATGTCAAAGGAAACAAGGAATTGTTTGATAAATTTATTAACGGAAATATAAGAAACTTACGCGGACAAATAGAGCAAACGAAGGATAAAATTGAAAAAGAAAAAATTGAAGAAACAATAAAGCATTGGGAAAAAATAAAAGAAGATTTAGAAAAAAATAAAATAGATAATTTAACAGTAATGGAATTGTTGATGGATGAATTTATAAAGATAAGGCAGTCTCGACAAATATGTTTAATAACCCTGTTGAGGGATTTAAAAATAAAAGATAAAGAACAGAGTGTAATTTTAGAAGACCCAGAAAAAATTAAAAAAATAGTCAGTCAAGCACAATCCGAGGGAAAAATAACTAAAGAGCAGGCAGAAGAAATAACATATAGTTTCTCTAAGGATCCGAAAATCATACAATCGTTATGTATCAAATTAAGTTTAGAGAAGGAGTTAGTCGAGACAAACAATCTAATTAAAATTAGTGATGGAATATTAAGCAAAATAGATAAGGATAAGAAATTAACAGAAGAAGATAAAAAATTGTTAATCAAAATAATTGATGGAGAAATAAAATTAAACGAACAAAACAAACAAAAAATAGAGCAAATGGAAAAACTCAAACTGATTTCAAAGGAGAAGCAACAAGGAATTATCGAGAGCACAAACAAAAAAATTACTTATTTGAAATCACTATCCGAAAAAATAGTTGAAGGATTGACATTGGATGCTAATGATAAAAAAGAAATAAAAAATTGTATTGGTAATCTGAAAACGAGAAAAGAAGAGATTGAAAAACAACTGTTGTTTATTAAATCACAAAAAAAGAAACAAGTGGAGGAAGCAAGCCAAGTAGTTTCACCGCAGGCCTCACAACTGACTCCATCAGGGACGAAGAAAATAGTTCCATCAACGATTTTATCACCAGAGACGAAAGAAGTAGCTCCACCGGTTTTACCACCGGTTTTACCAGAGATAAAGGAAGTAGTTCCAACAATGGAGAAGGAAATAGTGGGTGAGAAAAAAGAAACTCAACCAGAAAAACCAAAAACTAAAAAACAAAAAGAAACAACTGCCACTGCTGTTGGTGTAAAAGAAGGAAAAACAAAAATAGAATCAGTGTCATATGATAAAGAAGGTCGAAAGGTTGAAACCAGTATAGTAGGAACCGAATGCGATGAAATAAGAAAAACAGCTATTAAAGTTCTTGGCAAAGGATATACAGTCAAAATAGATGCTGTTGATGATAAAGATGAAGAAGAGAAAAAAATTAAGTTGACTATAAATTACGATGTTGGTGGTAAGGGTTATCTTATTCTTACTCCAGAAATAGAACTTAGGCAAAAACTAATTGAAGAAATGGTGACGGAGGAAATCACAAAATATAATTTAGAAATGCGTGGTAAGTTGAAAAGTGTAAGTTATGAAATTCGATTTGAAGATGCAAAAAATAAGAACAAATTCTATGTTAATAAATTTATGCTTGATTTTTCTAATTTAGAAAAAAATAGAGTTTTAGCGTTGAATATATACGATCCGTTGGGTGAATTGGGCGATCCAAGAATATGGTTGGTGGGCAGTAAAACAGTGGTGAAAAAGGAAGGAGTTTCTTTAACTCCGCATATAGAGTTACAATACAAGGGCAATGAATTTATAAATGCTATCGTAGGATTTGCAAGTAAAATTAAACTTACAAAAAAAGATACAATTAAGTTAGATCTTAATTATTATGGTGATAAAAATGATGATAAAAGTGGTGTAGGTGGAACGGTAGCGTTGACGCACAAACTCATAGAAGGTAAAAAAATAAAAGTAAAGTTTAAGAAAGAGCACGAAGATAAAAAAATAATACCATCTATTGAACTTGAAACTAAAAATAATGGACTTATAATAGCACTTACAAAAGGTGGAAAACTGGCTGTTAAATATTCAAAAAAATTTGCTGGTGGTTCCGCAATTGATATTTCTTGTGAAGCGGGACGGGTTGCTGCAAATTATTTTGCTCCCGAAGGTAAACATGGATTTACTTATTCGGCAAAGGATATAGGAGAGCCTGCAAAAGATGTTAGTGTAGGAGTATTTAAAAACGCGTGGGGCGGTATTTTGAAAGTGTTTGGCTATACAGGAAAGGATAAAGAGTTTAAGGGAGCTGGTGCTGAGTATAATCGTGGAAATTGGAGCTGGGAAGTAATATACGACAAATTTGAAAAAGTAAAAGCAGCATTTAATTTCTCATATGGTTTTGGTCCCGGCGGTGATAAACCCAGTGATAAACCAAAATCTGGTTTTGGGCGGAGAGGGGAAACGGAAGCAACGAAAGAGACAACTGAAAAACAAAAGAAGGAGATAGAAAAAAAAGAAAAGCTACTACCAGAGAAAAAACTACAGATGGCGGTTTTCGATTCTGCTTCGGTTTCTGAAAACTCTCAACTCGTAGATGCTCATTCATTAGTGAAAACAAGAACCAATGCCTTGCTCAAAGCATTAGAAGAAGCAGAAAAAATTATTAAGGAAGGCAAGGCACTATCAGATAAAATTAAGAAAGAGATAGATATGGAACGGAAAAAATTGAGCGATGCAATAAATATAGTTAACGAATTATCGAAGTCAAGGGAAAAAGAATTTAAAGAGTTTCAAGAAAATTATAAACCGATTGAAGAAAAATGTAACGAGTTTCTTAGTAATTTGGGTTCTGAGATGAAGAATATAGAAAGTGCTATAACATTCACAAGACAATTACTTAACAAGGTTGACAGTGTTGTTGATGAATATACATTAAAGGTAGGTGCTAGTCAAATAATATTTAATTTATACAGTTCTTACGAGGAAAAAATAAAAAAGATAGATGAGACGAACAAAAAGGTTGGTGAATTTCTGGAAGGATTAGAAGCACATTTGAATAAGTGTGATGCTTGTTTGTCAATGATAATGAATTTCATAACCGATACTGAAATAAATAAAGTTTCGGATACTAAACTTAGTGATGAATTTGAAAGTGATACAAGATATCGGGATTATCTCAATGCTTTTGATAAGCTTGGCGAAAAAACCAAAAAAGAAGAAAAAAAGTTTTACCTTGCTTATAGCAAGGAAAAAAATGGGTTGGCAGGGACAATCGTTAAAAATCGCATGTTATTATGTAAAGATCTAAAACAATATCTTGGATTTAATAGTGTTGAAGAACTGCTTGAAAGCGAAGAAGGTCGCAAGGAACTTCTTTATTTTGCAAATATGGCCAGTTGGGAAAATTTAGGTTTGGATAAAGTAAAAGAAAAAATATCTCGTAGGATAGAGTTAAAACAATTAGTGGCTAACTTAATAGATATAGATGTTCGTAATTTTGATGTGCTTGAAAATGCCAATCACAAACTGCTCTTAGAATTTTATGCTAATCTGGTAGATTTTGAATATTGTGATTATGCTGATGTGAAAAAATTATTAGAAAATATGAATGAGTTTAAGTCGTTAGTTGGTAATTTAGTTGGACACGAATTGGTCTTAACTAACCCATATGGTAACGATACTAATCTACTACTTAGTTGGGCGATTAGACCACTATCAACATTAAAAATCTCATCGGAAGAAATAAAAGATAATATTAATTTTATGATTGGTATAAAACAATTAGTGAAAGAAATTGTAGGTCGTGATGATTTAGATTTAACGAATCCCTTTGGAAATGATTCAATCTTACTTGCATTTCAGGCGGCATTAGTGTTCCACGGTAAATATAGTGAATATTTCGTAAAGGAATTATTAAAAAATGCTGGAAAAAATCAGGAAGAAGTAAAGAAGTTTCTTGAAGCTACGGAGAAAGACTTTAAACTAGATGATGTATCTAACTATAAATTATTGCTCGGTAATTGGTTGAGAATCGATGAATCAAAGTTAGACCAATCGAATAAAAATTACACAAAATTGTTAGGATATTTAATGGTAGCACGTAGCGTTTCTAATTTTACGGAATTTAATTTAAGCGATTACAGCGATCTAAGAACAGCGATTGAAAAATTAAATGGCGATAAAGAGTTAAAGTTTACGGACGATAAGGATTTTGATCTATTTATTTTCCTTGTCGAACTGACTATAGAATTAGGATGGCAACAAGAGAAGATGGTAGAATTAATAAACAAATTGAGTACAGTTCAGGGAACTGTAAATGGAATGGCTATAAAACATTTCACTGAGGAAGAAATAGAAAATTTACTTGGCGATGCCAGCGGTTTAACTCAAGCAAATATCGAAGAAATACTTAGTAGAAAAACTGGTACCGAAATTAAACTGGATTTATCGAAGGACAGTGATAAATATGTTTTACTTTATTATGGTATGTTAGCGGGTATAATTTCAAGAAATCTACCTGCCGACGTTACCGACGCTGATAAAAAAAAATATATTAAGAATTTTTTCAATCAGATGGCTGAAATTTTACCATACCAAGAGTTAATTAATAGCAGGCCGATAGATATAACAAAACCATCAGAAGCTAGAGACCTCAGTATAGAGGCCACTATATCATTAGAGTTAGAAGGTTATTTCGAAGGAAAACAGTGGGCAAATTATAAAGTCACAATACTTCTTAACGGCGTAAAAGTGATAGAAAAATTAGCAGAATTGTACGATGATAAATCAAAAGAAGATATAGCAAAGGATAAAGACATATGGAAAAATTGGGTAATTTCTGCAACCGTAAAAGATAAAGATGGTAAAGCAATTGGTATAGGTAATACATTAAAGCACATTGATAATATGATAGAACTTAAGGGTTTGGTTCCTTTTGAATCGTTGGATTTCTTTGCTGGTTTAATAAGTTTCGGTGGATTTGATATAGCAAAGGTAAAAGAGTTGATTGCCAATATAAAAAGTGCAGAAGTGCCGACTGAAAATTTCTTAAATGCACAAGGATTAAAAGGAATGCTAAATAACGAAGATCTTTCAAAACTTACGATAGAAAATTTTAAAAATTATTTTGGAGAAAAGGGAAATATAGACTTAGATATAAATAATCCACAAGACAGAGTTAAACTTATGTATTGGGCAGTTGTATTTGATGCAGTAAGCAAGCATATCAAGGGCAAGGGAATTAATTTGATAGATGCTTTAGCAGAACTTAAACCCTATATCCAATTAGTTATAGGTGACGAGACAGATATTACAAAAGTAGATTTAACAGATCCTGAAAATGCGTATTTTGATCTCTCATTCTTTAATGCTGTCCTATCTCTTTCAGGTAAATTAAGTCTTGAACAAGTAAAACAGATGTTAATCAATGCAGCGAGAGTAAAATCACTTGTAAAAGAAAGATATAAATTGCAGAAAGAAAATTTAACAGATGCTAAACTTGCAAATACACTATTTAAATGGTCAATGGTACCGATATTAACAGATGCTGAAAAGGAAATTATTAAAAAATTTACTTCGGAGCAAATAGAAGAACATCTAAAAACAGTAAACGAAATTGATAGGCAAGCAAAAAAAGAAAACATTAATATTGAGGAAATCAAGGGGACGGCGGCAATGGATTATTTAGCTATAAGCGTGTCGCAGGAAGCAATTAAAGGTGACAATATTCCCACTATACTTAGAAGTATAAATGCTTCATTGGCGCAGAAAGAATTATTATTAAAATTATTTCCACCAACTCAAGGTTCGCCACAGGAAATCGATTTAAACAATTTAGAACACATTCATTTCTTAATTCCTTTCATAGACCAACTTAACCAAAAATTCTCTTCTCAACAAGTCCAAAATAATACCGAAAAAATATTAAAAATCGCTATAGCTGTAGTTGAAGCAACAAATGGAGACGCCGACTTAAAAAGGGCACTTCTAAGAATACCAGTAAACCAACCCGTCCAACCCGTAAATTTATCTAACCCGCAACAAAGTGAAATAATTCTAAGTATCGCTAAGATGATGTTGTTTAGAAAAAAGTTGGGGGAAGGGGAAGATTTGTACGATATTAAGTCAGAAATGGAGATTGTAAAATCTTTAATTGAACTTTATAACAAATCTGGTTTAACGCTGGATTTAACAACACCGGAAGGTAAAGGTGTGTTAAGTTATTGGTTGGAACTAGACCTGACTGGAAAAGTTAAATGGAAAGATGAAAATGAGAAGGAGCAAACATTAGATATTGGTGTGGGTAAAGCAGGAGACCTACTTGAGAACATCGTATTAATAAAAGCCAGCGCCGAGAAACTCCATGGACAAAAATTAGATCCAACAAACAAGAACGATTCAGGAATACTCTCATATTGGGGCCATATCAATATGACTGGAAAGATAAACTACACCGACGAAGGTGGTAAACCACAAACATTAGATATTGGTGTGGGTAAAGCAGTAGAATTTTTATATCGCCTCAATAAAATTATTGAACCATTTAGACTAGAGTTTAACGAAAACAAGGAGTTTCTTAAAATAATTAATGGTGGAGAAAAATTTGAATGGCATAATAATTCATCAGCATATCTTTTTGGTTTAGTTGACTATGTTGGTTCTGAAACGGATTATAAGATACCTGAACAATATATTAAGACAGTGAAAACAGCACATAAATTATCTCAGAATCAGGGGATATTAGACATTTTCAATCTTTCTCATGATATCAAGTTTAGTAATCCGAAATATAGTAAAGAAGTGGGGCTTTTAATGGCGTTGTCTAAATACATTGGTGATAGTTTACTATCATTTAATTTTTATGATTATTTGGATAATACAGATGCCGCAGATGAACATATTACAAAGTATATTACCGATATAAGAGGGTCCCTTACGGATACAGAAAGTAAAAAACTGAATAGCCAACTTAAAGCATTCTTAGAAAGTAATGGTCTTAAAGAACCGTATCAGAATGTTGAGTATTTTATTGTTGTTTCTGTTTTATCAAAATTTTTACGGCCATACATAGAAAAATATCGCGACAGACCATATATTCTTACGGATGATAAAGATAGATCTGAACTTGAATACTATGCTAAAGGAATTGTCGAAGGTAAAGAAACGCTAAAAAGCGTAATTTGGACTCTTAAAGCGAAAACGGCTTTAAAGGAAATGATTGATAAAAAATTTTCAGCAGAGATAGCTACTTATGGTGAAGCATATGAATATGCATGGCAAAAATTCTTAGAAGATAAAAAAATAGAAAAGCCAGCACTCACAAAAAATAAAAAAGAAATGCTAAGATTAGAATTCGAAAATGAATTAAATAAGGATTGGATTATATCGTATTATGCAGAATCTTTCGCTAAGGAATACAAAAAGAGATTAGGGTTTGCAGAAGAAGGAGCCAAAAATAAAAAACTTACTGATGAAGAAAAAAATACATTATGGAACAATTTATTGGGAGAATTTGATGTACAGTTTAAAATTGGTAAAAACTTGGATATTAGTGTAAAAAAATTATCGGAATTATCGCAGAACGATAAAATACTTGCAGAAGCAATTGAAGCCAAAACAAGAATAAAGATTGATAAGTTTGAAATAACCAGATCCAACACTGGACAAATAATAGAAATAATCGGATTAAGAACTGAAATAAAAGACGGAAAAAAAATTGACTTGCGACAATGGAAAATAGATTCGCTTGGGGTTCAAACTACAATAGAAATCTATAATTATAAGATTGACTCTAAACTCAAAGAAGAAAAATATGCTGCTAAAGGCGAAATTTACGAATTTGATCCCGTAACAAACAAAATTAGTGATAGGTTTCGCGGCGAACGGTACTATAGAATTGCTGAGTATAAAGGTGCATTAGAGTGGCACGATTACAGAGGAATGAACACTCTACCTAATGGGAATAAAGAAACATATACTCGGATAGATACTGATGATAGTTATACGAGAGTTTATTCTCGCGGCGAACGTAAAGATCGTGAAGAAATCTACAAGTCACATCTTAAAGAAGAAGTACCGTTGCAGAAGATATTTTATGCTTCCGAGTTTGGTGTGCCAATAATAGAAATTTACACAGGTGCTAAGAAATTAACGAGTAAAATTTATGCATATAATCCCAATGCACTTCTTCGAAAAAGAGGCGAACATTTATATGATGTAATATATCAATACGATTCCAAATCCAGCAGATTTGTAGAAACGAAAACTAATGTAAAGAATGGAGTATATGAAAATGTAACAATTGCTGAACAACAAGGTGAACAACAAGATAAAATTGTTTATACAACCAAAGTGTTTACACCTAATCGTCAACTACTGTCTACAAAAGAAACCACATTAAAAAGAAACAGTCATACAATTACCGAATCAACTGAGTTTAGCAATGGCAAAAAAGAAGTGGTAGAAAGTGATACATGGACAGATAATAAAAAGTTGACCCAATATGATTCGCTTGGTAGAGAAGTTTTTACTGAGGAAAGTACGATTTCAAAAGATAATCCATACATAGAAAATACAGTACGAAAATATGCTGCTGGACAAATAGAAATTGGTAAAGCTGATACATATACAAAAGAATCTTCCTTAATTAAATGGGCTGAAACAGATAAACATGGCAATCCTATTGGCGATCCAATAGAAGAAATTGCTTATGATAAAGTTAATATTGATTTTACTCAAGCATATTTAACATATACAAATAAAGATATTGCAAATAATACATTTTCCAATGGTAAAATAAACATACTAACAAGTGCTGAGGAGTTTACTATATACGATGCTAAAAAAAATAAAATACTAAAAACCGTCAAAACAGCCATTGATTATTATACACTTAGACAAGGGGTAGAAACAAAAAACTATCAAGAAAAATGTATTGAAAAAGGATTTGTTAATCCATTGTATGGTGTCGGTAATTCTATAAAAACACTTGCTGATGGTAGAATAAAAGAGCAAACAACTTCATTGAATGAGAATAATCAACCGTTAGAAGAGTTGATAAAAATCGAAGGCGAAAAAGATCGTCATCAATATTATCAACGTGTTGAACATTTGCTGGAGCACAAAGTATCTAAAATTATTTTTGATTCTCCGTGTGGTGATAAAAAAGAAACTATAAAATATGCCATCAATCCTCGTAGAGAGTCTATGGATTGGATTGAAAAAATTCAACATAATATAAAAAATGAAGATGGTAAATATTATAACGAAACTACCTTCCACGATACCAGATTTGCTTCGAAAAGCGATGGCAGATTTGCTTCGGAAAGGTTACTTTATAAAGATGGCCCGATGGTAGAAAGAGATGAGTGGGATGAAGGAGTAAATGTTTCGCATACCACAGTGGAAAAAGTTGGTAACGAAATGGTTACAACAGTAAAAATGCTTAAAGACAATGTTACAATCGAAATTTATAGGGATTCGAGGTATGGGTTTATAACGAAAATTAAAGCTAAAAACAGCATAATTGGGGAGGAAACTTTAGTTTTAACATCAGAAGATGGTCAACATTTTGTCGGCGAAAATAAAGAAAACGGTCAAACTATTATAAAAGATTTATTGTTTGTCAACGGCCCTGAGATAAGTTGTATTATTAAAGAAAGAATGGGCGGGCTGTTAGAAATTGTTAGCAAAACAAGTACAATTACTAATCCTGATGATGGTACAATAGAACAAATTATTGATAAACCAAAAGACAATGAAAGAACCACTATCAAACTTCTTTGGTTAGAAGGGCCAGGCTATGAAAAAAATACAATCAAAAATAGTATACATATTGCTCATTTAGAAAGCAACGATTTTGGTATGATATGGGAAGGGCATAATCCGTCTATGTCTATCAAAGATTCGAAAATTGTAGAAAAAGCAAGATATTATGGTGGAGCATTGGTTGAGGGTTATACTGAGATACTTGGCGATAGAGTAAGCGAATGGAAACGAACAGATAACGACGATGGCTCCACAACATTTATAACGAATGATCCAGTAAAAGATATAGAGACAAAAATTAGATTTACGGCTGGGTGTAAGAATTCGTATCGCAAAACAATAACTGAAAAAGGAGTCATAGAAGCAGATTTATCAAGTGAAAATTCAGGATTAACATGGTCTGGTAAAAATCCATATACAAAAGAAAAGATCTTTGAATCTGCGATTTATACTGGTGGTGGAAATGTAGAGGGATATAGAGAGATCAACGGTACAAGGACTTTCGAATGGCAGAAGGTTAATACCGATACAAAATCAACAGTTTATTCAAAAAATTTCAGAACATCGTTGAGTATGATACAAGATTTTCTTTATGACAGCGGACAGATGAAAAGCGAATCGGAAAAAGATTGGACTGGTAAAACTCGGTCCAGATTAGAATGCGATGGTTACGGTAGATATGAAATTAAACGCAATTTTGGTAAACTTAAAGGGTTGCAAAGTGAAGAGATGTATAGATATAACAAGATGCATTTGAAGCAAGTAGATACAACCGATAAAACAGGTGAAGGTAAAAAAATACCAGTATCAGTATCAGCATTCTATGATAATGTTGGCAGAGTAGAAAATGGCGAGGAATTTTTTTATGATCCGCAGACAGGAAAGTTAGAAGGAAAATACACATTTAACAACAAATTTGACGGTAGATTTTTGATTGAAAAATCTGGGAAAGACAACGCAGAAAATGATGTATATAAAATACAATATAACAAATTTCAAGAACCCGAAGTATTACAATTTTTTAACAAAGGTGGCGGCTTGATAGAAAACAAGATTTTCGCATATACACAGGGAATGGTTTTATCGGGGATTAGTACTTATGATGGGATAAGCGGAGCAAAAATTGCTGAAGATAGATGCAATAATCGCGGACAAATAACCGACAGTTATATTATTTACTATGATAACACCACAAAAATAGAAATTGGTAGGGATAGAATTAAGCATTTTTACGATGGTTATTATAAAACTGGTTGGAGCGAGTTTGATAACGAGAATAAAAATACTGCGAACGGAATTTGTGACCAGTTTGAGAGACCGAAAACCAAGACTGTTTTAGGATTTGAAGAAGAGGTAAAAGAGGAAGTTTGCTACAGCTACAATCAATATAATGGTATGATTGAATCAGTAACCGATGTGTTTGATAAAATAAGTCCTACTGGGAAAAAAACTAGGCAAAAAATTCGTCAAACGGAAAACAATGGCTTCGGTAAAGTGAAGATAGGAAGTATTTTTGAGTACAATGACGCCACAGGCGAGCAGGAAGGGAAAGTACTCAACAAATATGAGTACGATGGTTTTTTTACGAAATCTTCAAATGAAAAATATGTAGATAAATCGGGTAATAAATTTGATGTTTCAGAAACAACGTTTGATTCCAATAATAGAGAAGCAAACAAAAAACTTTTTGATCGCGATGGAAAAACAAAAATAAATTTCACCTATGAATACAATAATTTCAATAGCACAATAAAGGCAAGAACCAAGGGACGAAACGCCCACGACAAACTTATTTTTGTGGGAGAACACAATTTCCGTGGTCAAGAAGTAAGAGCACAAGAATTGCATTATTTTAATAAATTAATATTTGACAGTCTTCCTCAAGACGAGAAAGAACTCTACGCCGCCTGTTTTGGTATGTCAGCCGAAGGAATGGGGCAGTTGGAAAATGGTAGCGGGTTTTCTCCAAAAATTGTTACAAAGGACTACAAGGGAAAATTTTTGAGAGCAGAAACACATTATAATACCGACGAAAAAAGTTTGGTAATGATGAAAATAGGATACGATCAATATGAAAGACGAATAAATGTTCAAAAACCGTATCTTGAAGTAAAGGATGATAAGGTTGTTCCAGTCACCCGTGCTTATAGAGAAAGTTTCTACACAGCAGAACAACCTACATATAACAAATACAACAGTATGATTCCTTCTGAAATATTAAAAAATGTATGTCATGAGAGTGCAGATAAAAAGATAGGATTCACTAAAGAAGTGGCTAAATGTAATTCTCATGGTTCACCAGTGAACGAATATAAAATTGGTAATGATGGCAGAGAAGTTATATTTGCCAAAACTACTTATTTAGGTATAAACAAAGAAAAAAGAATAGAATATGAAAATAGTAGAAATATTAAAACTTCTGATGACGGAAAGAAAAGTGTCTCGTATGATAATGATCCACTGGTACCAAATGTAATTTTGTCACGGGTATCAAATGTAATTTTGTATGATGCGCAAGAAAAAGACGATTCTTTCACAAAATTTGTATATGGTATAGCTGACGAAAATGGCAAGATTGTGATAGTGGATGGGTTAGGAACATCGGTAATGGATGAGGATGGGGGTGGAAAGTGGAAAGGACACACTGTTGTTAAGATTGGCGAACAAAAAGGAAAAAATTATTACAACAACGATGGTTCGTTAGCGTTTGTAATGATTGACTGTTTAGTTGACAAGACGAAAAAAGATATTATTTATTATGACAAAAATAGACAAGTAACACATATTGTGAGAACACAAGTAGAAAAACAAGATATAGATAAATTGCCTACTCGTATTGGAACAGGAGATATACTTGTTGAAAACACAAATGTTGATGGATTCAGGGTAGGACAAAAAGAGTATAATTTTGAAGATCTTAGGCTCCTTGGTTCCTACAACGAAGGTTGGTTTAGCCCATATGGTGATTTAATAGAGCTTAGGTTTAACAAAAACACCTTGAATGAAAAATCCGAAATACCACTTATTTTACAGAGATACATACAACATCATGATGGAACAAGCGAAATCTGGACGTACAATAAAAATGTGTTAGAAGAAATAACATACATTGACGAATTTGGTTGTATGAAAGGAAAAAAATATGTAAAAGAAGGAAGGAGTGAAGATGTTATTACTGCATATGGTTCGTATCCAGTGGCAACAGTATCTCGCAATGGAGAAATTTTAGAAGAAACAACTTTCAAAGCAATAGTAAGAAATAATAAAGTTCTCACAGAACCAGATACTGTAAAAAAAAGTGGCATCGTAAGAGGGGCTATTGCAGGAGCTGTTTATGGAGCAATTGTCGGTGCTGTAGGATGGTTTGTCACTTGGTTGTTTAATATAAATCGTCTGCAAAAAGGAACAAAAACTTCTGCACTCTTTTCTCGCGGATTCTTTTCTACTTGCTTATCAGTTGCGGTAGGGGGTGGTTTAGTTTTTGCGGCTGGCTATTTAATACCTGCCAATATTTTCTGGTTACCAACTGGCAAATTGTGTGGTATATGTACTGCCGTAATAATATATTTATTAGGTTCATTTGGAATCAAGCATTTTTTGCCAATTATGCCCGAAAAAATGAGAAGACACAATTATCTTCTCCATTGGGCATTACTTGCAGGTGCTGTGTTGGCATTCTTTGCCGTGCCTGGTTTATTACAAGATAGTATATCTAATGCCCCGTTATCGTTTATTGGTGACTTTTTCAAATATACTAGTGAATCTTTTTTTGATTTTGTACAACCGCTCATCGATTCCTTGTCCCAATTACAAACCAATGCTTCTCATCCTGTCGTTGGTAATAAAAGTACTTTTCCTTTATTTGCTGGATTTACTATTTTCGTAGGAAAAACATTCCAACAAAAAAATAGACCATCAACGATATTGTCAAAAATCCCAGAAACTACAAAAGAGATTGACAATAACAAATATATAATTCCAAAACTAAAAGAACATATTTTTTTGGGAACCAGCAAAAAAGCGTTTCCATTATTTCCTGTAATCTTAAAAAATTTATTAGGATTTTTGAAAATTCAGAGCTATATAACGCCACAGACTGACAAACTTGCGGCCTGTCTATACTTGCAACGTGAAACCAAAAAAATTACAAAAGAGCGAGAAAAAGCCAACGAGGTAATATCTGAATTAGAAAAACAAATAATAGAATTAAACAACGAAACTGAAATATTAAAAAAGAATGTTGTGAATGATAAAGGCGAGACAGATGCCACAAAATTAAACGATGCAGAGACAAAACTAAAAAAAATTGACAAGAAGCGTAAGGAAGCAAGAAAAGAGAAACTTAAAATACAAGATGAAGAAATCGTGGCTACGACAAAAAAGTTAGATGAATTGAAGGAAAAAAACAATTTGGAAGAGATTTTGGCCAATGTGCAGAAAAATTTAAAATACACGGAGAAAAAAATACGGAAATTGAAGGCTAAAGAAATGAAAATAAAAAAAAGTGACAAATATAAAGATCAAAACAGTGAAGTTAATAAAAACAGTAAATTTAATAAAAAAAAAGCAGAGGTGAAAGCGGTAAATGATAAGATAAAAGCCAGAGAAGAGAGTGGTGTCAAAATAAAAAAAGTAATAGAAAGGATTATTACGGATGAAAAATTTAATTTTATTACTTCAAAAAAGCGCGAATTAAACGGAAGATTAAAAATATTGCTAAGTAAAAATGTAAAAACTGACGCGAAAGAAACACTTAAAGGGCTTTTAGAAGAAGAAGATAAAAAATTAAAAAAACAAGAGTTAGAAATGGCTAAAAAGTTTACAAATAAGATGATACAAGAAATGGATAAAGAAATAGCAAAATCAGTTGCTGATATTGATAAAGAAACAGATGAGGCAAAGAAACTGAAAATGATAAAAATTCTGGTAGCGAAAGAGCAAGAAAATCAAAAAATAAAATCTGCAATAAAGAATATGGTGGAAGAAATAACAATTGAAAAGTTGGTTAAATTGAGAAAAGCTTTAATAGACGATAAAGAGTATAAAAATTTAGAAAAACAGCAGGCGAAACTTAGAAAAGAACAAAAAACTCTTAAAGATGGAGGAATAAATTATAAGTCAGAAATGATAATAAAGAACAGAGAACTTTATGAGAGAGATTTAGAATATTTCAAATCGAAGAATAGTAAGGCCAAATTGGAAGAATATATTGAATCTCTTAAAGAAGAACTAAAAAAAGACACAGGATATAATGAGTTTAAAAAACGGATTCGGCTGGCAGATATTGAATTTAAATCATTAGAAAACATCGATGACAAACAAAAATTAGTTGATGTTATGAATCTTAAAATCGAAGAGATTGATCGTTTACAACAAAAAATTCCAAAAGTTGGTGTTTTTGATTCATTAGGAGAAGATTTAGAGAGAATATATGGAGAATGTTTTAAGCATATAGCAATCTTATCAAGTGGCGAGACAGTACAAAAGCAAATTGCTGAATTATTTGACCCTACTGCAAGGTTGGCAACCGAAGAAGAAGAAGTGAAAAAAGAAGAAGAGAGTTTAATTAAAAAAATTGTACAAAATTTGTCATTATTTGAGAAACATTTGCGAAATACTCCTGAATATTTTGACATAAAAAAAGCAGATGAATTAATAAAACTTATATCAGGAATCGAAACAATTTTCCAGAAGTCTGAGTTGGAAAAATCAGACATTGAATCTGCTAAAGAATTGTTACAGAAAAACAACGATTTTGTTGGTGGTGTTTTTGTGCACGTGTCGCAAGTTGTGAAAGAATTTATAAAAACCGAGTATGTTAAAATCAACACTGAGTGCAATAAAATTGATAAATCAGAAATAGAAGTTTTACTTAAAATTTTAGCAAACTTTTTAGGGGAGGTGGGGTTGCGGCCCGATAATATTGATTCTGCTGAACAATCATTAAAAGGATTTACAAAAATCCTTGAAAACTTAAATGGAAAAGTTGACGAGTTTAAGTCAGTGAGCGAAGGGTTGGAAGGTTATAAGAAGATACTGGAAAAAGAGATAGAAAGTGCTTCTAAACGCAGTGTCGCCGAAGTGAGAGAAAAGTTGCAATTCGTTATGAACGATTTTGAAGAATGGGCTGATGGTGGAATACTTCTTCCCGAAGGGCTTATTCCTTCTACCAAAACACGATTATTTAGAATACTTCAGTTTGTGTTTCAAGCGGTATTTATATGTGTAATTCTTACTATAAATGGAACTCATTGGTTTGTATCTCCGGTGTTGTTATTTATTGGTTTCTATATATTGAATGCAGTGATAGAAAAATGGATAATTTCTTTGATGGATAGTGGTTCTAAGGGTTTAGGATCTGCTCCAGTCGGTCATCCCAGAATTTCTATTGGAGAATTAAAATATAAAGTTGAGCAACACTATCGAAAAACAGAACAACCTTATACAGTCTCCTTGATGAAGGCAAAATTTTCTGGCAACAAAAAAGATGTAGATGGTTTAACTAAGTTTTTATATGATGATATAGAAAAAATGAAGCCAACATTAGATTTATTAGGTGATCATTTTAAGTTGGTTTTTGTTATTCCTGGCAACACAATAGGTAGTCCGAATGATAGTTCAAAATTTGTCGATAGTCTTCTTGATTTAGAACAAAAGAAAGTGCTTGAAATGAAGAATGAAATTGAAAGAATTTCCAATAGTAGAGCATCGCTTGTATACCTACACTATAATATGAACAACGACAGTACTGTTTTGTCGAGTATGAAAAAACCGTTTCAACAAATGATGGCAGCGGACTTTATTGTTAGTGGTGATAGTAAACCAAGAAAATATATAAATAAAAAGTTGCTTGGTGCTTCACAAAATCCTGATTTGCCAATTTTTGATATAGTAGGAGGCGATGTTTTGTCAATGTTTGGTGGTAAAGTAAAAATTGGAAATAAGGAAATTAAAGACAATGAAGAATTAATTGAAGCAATTAAAAAAGGAGAGAAAGTAACAACTTTTGATACACTTGTACCAGAGTTTTGTTTGATACAGGATGATAAAAATATATGGGAACATGGTAGCATCGAATCAGCGTTGCGAGTAATGATGCATCCAGAAAACAAGCACATAATTATGGGAACACCGTTTATTGAGGTCGATTATCCTACGGATGAATATGGTGAACCAATGACCTCGTCGTGGCTATCTACCATGAAATATAAACGTTCGTTTCACAACGAGTCAACTGAAGCATCGAGAGCGTGGATATATAATAGGTCAGGATCGGTTTACGGGAAATCAATTGTGCGACTTCGTCCATATGTTAGAAAGATTGCCAACGAATTACTACTTCCAAAATATTGTCTTTCACATGACTGGCAAGAAGGGATTTTTTCTTGGGCAGAATTGTTGGGTGGTTCTGTAAATTATAAAATTATAAAGAGGGTGAATGATAAAGACGGGAATAAGGTTGTTGTTATAGAAGTAGGAAACGAAATTGAAATCTATAAGTTTAAAAAAGTAAAAGAAGATGAAAAGAACGTTATTAAAATGTCTAGGGTAGTTGCTGATGTAAAGGATGGATCGCCATATTCCAAAGAAGTAGAGTTGAGAACTTTTAAGGAATTTTTAGAATTTGAGTATGAAGATTCTAGTGGAGAAAAACATAAAAATGAGTATATGGATTTTGATACTACAGTGAATCTTATATCCGACCGTTTCATCCATGATGCTGTTCGTATGACCGAAAGAGATATGTTGTCTTTTATGGCGGTGTTTTTAAGAGATGTTCGTTGGCTACCTGGTGATATGCAAATGATAAAAACAGGACAACCATATCTTGATATGCTTCCTCCAAGAGCGGCATTGCATTATGATGGACTAGAAAGACGGTTTCTTGCAGATTCAAGTTTTCTTTTATGGATTGTTATTGGAGGTATAGTATTTTACGGTCCAGCCAGTATATCATCCATAAGAACCTTAGGAAAAGCACTTGATCCTAATTTAGCAATTGCCTCAACGATATTAGCATTGTTTTTAATTATCGGTGTAGACAATCTTGTTGCACCATTCTCTTATTTTCTTAAAGAGAAAAAGCGTCTCAATGAAGATCTGAGTTTGTCAACGATAAAAGGACTAAAAAATTGGGGGGCTTTAATCTTTAATTCATTATGCTTTATGCTTGCAGCAACAGTTACCACAACAATTGTTTCGTTACCAAATTTAATTATAGGTGTGCGTGGAGCGTTAAGAGTTATTTGGAAAGATAGAGCAAATCAAACACCAGACTGGGGCGAACTAACCAATTCGATTGTTGCCATCAAAGAACGAGCAGGATTCCACTTTAATGAATATATGGAGCATTTTGGTATTGCATTGAAAGTTGGATCATGGACACTGGGAATAGGGATTATTTTATCAGTCCTTGGCTACGCAAACTTTTCAATGTTTTCTTCACCTGGTGGATGGTTTGTTTATTTACTCGTGTTTATAGTGGGACCAACGCTTGGTATGAAATTGACAGGGATAAGTACAAAAGATATCCAAAAACATATGTCTCCTTGGCATTTAGTTTTATTTTCTATAATTTTAGGTGCTTTAATATGGTCATTCTTCACTTTTTACGGATGGACTTTAATTTTTTCTAATTCAGAAATATTGCCATTAGTCTTTATTGCACTGGTGGCAGAAGTGTGTGCGTTCCTTGGTATTGAGCGACTAAAGAATGTGAAACTAATGGAAAAATTAAAGAATATAAAACTGTTGAAATGGTTGTTGTCGAAAACAACCACAACTCGCTCTGATATAACGGCGAAGAAGTCATATTCCTTAATAGGCAACGCAGCTGCTGCGGCAATAAGTGGGTTGGTAGCATTATTAGGATTGAGTTTAATCCCTGGATTAGGGTTGGTTGTAGGTGTACCATTTGCTTTGATAGGTGGATTTTATGCTGTAATATTGACGACACAGTTGTTAATA
>JBDRIG010000102.1:0-10968 GCA_043816185.1 Elusimicrobiota bacterium
ATTTTTTGGCTAAAGCATATGCAGAAAATGAACTTTCTTTAATCAATTTCCTTATAACCAAAGTCGTGGTAGCATTCTTATGTGAACTTGTTTGCATACATCAAGATTATACACCTTAACGTATCGTTAGTCAACAAGTAATATAACAGATTTTTTCAGTTTTGTCAAGCAGGTTTTATTTCACTAAACATTTCTGATATTTCTGTTTTTCTCTCGAAACATACCATTCGCGGAAATTCCAACCAATGCCCAAAGGTGTCACTTCTGGCCCAATAAATCTTTTATGAATTACAGGTAGTGCGTCTGCAATGTACAGAAACGTGTATGGTTGATCTTCAGCAAGGATTTTATGAATTTTTTGGTAAATTTTCTGTCTTTGTTTTTCTGGAAAAATCCGCCGTCCTTCTTCCAGTAATTTATCAACCTCCTTATTTTCGTAAGATACAAAATTATATTGCCCTTCTTTTTTTTGCGACGAATGCCATATAGAAAATTGGTCGGGATCACGAGATAATGACCAGCCCAAAATTACAGCATTAAAATTTTTCTTATCTATGTATTGATGAATAAAAGTTGACCACTCCAAAATTCGTATGTTGATTTTTATGCCAACTTTTTTAAGATGTGCTTGAATAAGTTCTGCTGCGACCGCCCTTGATTTATTCCCCTGATTTGTAATTATTGTAAATTCAAATTTCTTTCCGTTTTTATCAAGCCAGCCATCGTTATCGGAATCAATCCATCCATGCATCTTCAAAATTTTTTTAGTTTTTTCAGGATTGTATTCATAATCCTGAACTTCTGGATTATACGCCCAACTCGTCGGCGGATATGGCCCTGTTGCTGGAACACCTAATCCAAGCAGAATACCGTCGATAATTTCTTTTTTATTTATTGAATATGCAATTGCTTGCCTAATTTCTTTTTCCTTGAAAAGTGGATTCAAAAGATTATATCCGAGATAGGCATAACCAAAAGAAGGGTATCTGAACTTGTTGTAATTTATAAAAAATTTTTTATAAGCATTGTATTGATCAGGTGTCAATCCCATAGAATCAATCGTTTCGTTCCTCAATTCCAAAAACTGAACTGATTGGTCGGGAATAATTCTGTAAATGTATTTTGAAATTTTAGGTGGTCCTTCAAAATAATCAGGATTTGCCTCAAGCACGATTTTTTCATCCGTTTTCCATTCGACGAATCTGAAGGGACCAGTCCCGACTGGTTTTCTATTCGCAGGATGGGTATTAAAACTTGCTTCGGTTTTATCTTGCAACGATTTATCTTGTAATGATAATCCTTTTTCAAATATATGTTTTGGAATTATGCCAATCCCCCACGATATAAGTCCTGGCGAGAACGGTTCCCTATATGTGATTTTTATTTTGTACGGGTTGATGATTTCAAATTTTTTAACGAGTTCAAAGTCAGAGGAATACGGTGTTTTTACTTTCGGGTCAATAAGTTTTTGATATGTGAACCCAACATCTTCTGCAGTAAAAGGTTTGCCGTCGTGCCACTTAACATTTTTTCTTAAATTAAAAATTATTGTTTTACCATCAGCAGAAACATTCCACGATTCCGCCAAATCTCCGACGATATTTATGTTCTTGTCGTATTTTACAAGCCCATTAAATATGTGCCCATTTATATCACCTGATGCTGAATCAGACGCTAAAACAGGATTTAAATATGAGGCATCTCCAATAGACGACTCAACATAATAATCACCGAAATTATTGCTATCAGAAGGGTTGATAGAAACGTTACCATGAATGTTGTCAGAAGTGTTATCAGAAGCGTTACCAGGAGTGTTGCAAGAAACGTTACCAGAAGTGTTGTAAAAAGCGTTGCCAGAAGTTTGTTTTACAGTTTCAGTTTTTTTGCAACCAATATTGAAAATCAAAAAAATCAAAAAAAGAGACAACCCTTTTTTTATATCGTCAATCATTTAAAATTTCCTCTTTTTATTCTATTACTTTTTAATATACAAATTTAATACGGATAAGATTATTGTCAAAAAAGACACTTTGTTCAAAGAAACTCAATCGGAAAATCGCAGCTCAATACTACACTCAATACTACTCACCCATACTATTTTTCACAGACTTTATGGCATCAGCGGCAGAACTCGTTATGCCGCCTGTATATCCCGAACCTTCGCCTATCGGGTACAAATTTTTTATATTTACTGATTCATATTTTTCGTTGCGTTTAATTCTTATAGGGCAAGAAGTTCTTGTTTCCGCAGCTAACAATATCGCATAATCTGAAACGAACAATGGTTCATCTACCTTCCATTTGTTAAACGCAATTAAAAGTGCCTCGCTTACAAATTTGGGAAATATGTTATTCATATTAACAGATGTGGTTCCCATCTTTGACGAATTATTATTTAATTTATCAGAGGTTTTCCCACATAAAAAATCCATCAAATTTTGAGCGGGAACTTTCCATTTTTCCCCAACTGAATTAACTGAATTAAATTTTTCTCCCCCTAACCCACCCGAACTCCCTAAATTAAAAGCTTTTCGCTCAATATCCTCTTGGAACTCAATGCCAGACAGTGGGTTGGTTGATTTGTAGTCATCTATATGGCAGGTTACAACAATCGCCGCATTTGAAAATGCAGACGATCTAGTAGAATAACTCATACCATTTATAACTAACATACCATTTTCCGACGATGCGTTTAGTACTTCACCTCCAGGGCACATACAAAATGTGTATACCCCTCTTCCTATTTTTCGATCGTTATATGTAAAAGAATAATTGGCGACTCCTATACTCGGAAAGTTCTTATATTTATCGCCATATCTTATAAGATTGATAATTTCTACAGGATGCTCTATTCTTACGCCAACAGAAATTGGTTTCTGTTCAATAATAACACCTTTTTTGTAAAGCATTTCAAATGTATCCCGCGCAGAATGTCCAACCGCAAGATAAATAATTGAAGAATAATATTCCTTTTCTCCGTCTCCGATTACGACACCAATAACTTTACCATCTGATATAAGTATATCTGTTATTTTTGAATCATAATATATTTCGCCACCCCTTTCAAGAATATAGTTCCTTATATTTTTAACTATTCCGCACAACACATCCGTTCCTAAATGTGGCCTGCTAACATATCCTATTTCTTCAGACACACCAAATTTAATAAAAGTATCCAACACCTTGTTTATATATTCCGAATTTTTTATTCTGGAAAACAACTTTCCGTCCGAGTATGAACCTGCACCGCCTTCTCCAAATTGAATATTTGACTCGGGATTTAATATTCTTTCTCTAATAAATTTTTGAACGTCGATAGATCGCTCCTCTATTTTTTTACCTCTCTCAAATATTATTGGTTTAATTCCACGTTCAATAAGTTCGAGAGCAGCGAACATTCCAGCAGGACCAAAACCTATTATTATAGGTCTCTCATCAATGTTTTTTGATTTTTTGTTTGTCTTTATTGTTTCAGTATATATGGGAAAATTTTCCTCGTTGCCGAAGGTATCGATAGTATTTATAACTATTGAAATTTCATAGTAGAACTGTTTTTTGTTGCGAGCGTCAAGCGATTTGCTCAGTATCTTAACAAATTTTATATTTTTTTCACTAATTTTTATTTTTTGCGAAGCGGCTTTTACATATTCAGTTATCTCGTCTTTTTCAACCTGTATTCGTAAATTGTTTATTATTAAATTCAAAAAAGCACCTCTTTTTATTAACTAACACTACTTCATTAAGCTCAGTTTGTTATTGCGAATGCTTTTGCCGTTATTGCGGTCGCTTTGCCCGTCATTGCAACCTTGCCGTCATTCAGACTGTGTCGCAATGAGCTAAAAAGTTGCATTTTTATAGAAGATAGCAACTGATGGTAAGATATGGTACTGCAATCCAACACTATATGGTAAAAGATGGATTGCGACACAGTCTGAATTACACCTTGCATAAGCATTCGACGAGCGTAAACACTCTACCACAAATGCTCCACTCCGTATTCACATCCGTTTCATATCCATATTCGTCTATGACCGTAAATTTTGCTATTTCTATCTTAATATGACAGTTATAAACTTCTTCTGATTAAAATATTTCTTGCAAACGTTTTTGATGTCAGAAATTGTAACATCGTTAATCTCTTCAAGATATTTTTGATCGTATTCATATCCCCTATCCATCGTTTCCCACCAGCCGAGATACCACGACTGTCTTTGGATTGTTCTGTGATCCAAAAGATAAGTTCCTTTTAAGTATTCCTTTGCATTTTTCAGTTCATCGTTGGAAATTTCAGATAATTTTTTAATTTCATCGATGAATATTTTTTCCGTTGTTTCTATATTTTTTTTTGATGTACCTGCATACAACATAAAATCGCTTGTTTCTTTTTTTGAAGGATAAAACGAAGCACCTTCATAAACCAGTCCGCTTTTTTCGCGAAGTACGTCAAAAAGCCGTGAACCCATTCCACCGCCGAGTATAACATTGATTACTTTTAGCGTAGAATATTCCTTTTGATTAATATCAGGTGCCAAAAATCCCGAGAAAATATATGACTGTTGAAATTTACCGACATATATTTTTCTAACGGACTCAGTGTATGATGACAACGATTTTAATGGCAGATTTTGACGATAGTTCTCCTGATGATACTTCATATCGCTGGTAGCAATGTCTTTATCGCTGTAATCGGTATCAGATTGTTGTGCATTAAATATATCAGCTGTGGCAGAAAAATCTGATACAACAAAATATTTTTCTACAAGTTTTTTTGTCGTTTCAAAATTACTATCGCCAACAACACATAGAACCATATTTGTTGTCTTAAAATGTTTTTTATAATTATCCAAAATCTGTGAAACGGTTAAAGAGGAAATAGTTGTTTCGTATCCCTCAATTGGTTTATGATACGGATGATTTTTGAAAATAAGTTCGTTAAAATAGTCATACGCAACATTAAATATATGGTCGGCCTTTGACTTTATAGCAGCAATTATTTTTATCTTTTCTTTCTCAAATTCTTTTTCGGGGAATGTCGGATTGTTTACAATATCGGCAAAAATATCGAAGGCAGGAATAAAATTGTTCGACGGTACTATCATTGAAACCTCAGAAAAATCGTTTGAACATCCTGCGGAAATTGTTGCACCAAACATCTCCGAATCGTTAGCAATTTTTTCCGAAGTTCTATTAGATGTTCCTTTTATTAACAATTGCAAAGTAAAATTTGTTACGCCCGCCTCATCATCTGTTTCAACGACTGCTCCGCCTTTTATAAATAAATTTATGTTTACCAAGCCGATGTTCTTTTTTTCAAAGTGAATTAAAACAAAACCGTTGTCAAATTGGATTTTGTTGACTTGTTGGATTTTGTTGACATGAGCGTAAAGAGTAGTGTAAGATGTAAGATGTAAGATGTATAGTAATAATGCAACAGCAGTGGCGCGATGATATGATAGTAAGAGAGAAACAGGAAATATATTGATGTGTTTATATGTTGACATGGAACACAATCGCATTGACGACTTTACCTTCAATGTAATTTTATAAACATAAGATAATATCGACGATTTGAATTTTTTCATGTTTACGGTGTAATAACTACCGTTGGAATATTCGGAGAAATCAGATATTTTGAAATCACACTTTTTATATTCTGAGGCTTAACTTTTTTTATATTTTTTATATAATTTTTAGCAATTTTTCTGTTACCAAGTGTTGTATAAAATCCAAGTTCTTCCGCTTTACCGTCAGGTGTTTGTTCTTGTAAAAGTTTATCCCGCATAAGAAGTGCCTTTGCTCTATCAAGTTCTTCATATGTTACATTTTTAAATGTAAGTTGGTTAAGTTCAGTTAAAATCTTATCTGATACGGCGGATGTATTTTCTGGCAAACATTCCGCATATACATAAAATAATCCTGGCCCCCTGTGTGTTGCAAACGAAACAGAAATAGTATAAGCAAGTTTTGTTTCTTCAACAAGTTTTTTATAAAGCCGCGATGCTCTGCCAGTTCCCAAAACATAAGAGGCAATATCAAGCGAAAATTGGTCTTTGCTTTTTATGCTTGCAGCAGGAAAGCCCATTAAAATATGTGTCTGTGAAATATTTTTTTTTATTATTTTTTTTTGAGAAAGTTCATTTTCAGGTTCTAAGCTGTGAATATTTGTTCTGTCTTTTTTTCTTTTTATTTTTTCTAATCCCGCCAAAGTAGAATTGTTTTTTAGAAAATTAAACATTTCTTTTTCGTTAAAATTACCGGCAACAACAACGAATATATTTTTAGGTATATAAAATTTTTTGTGAAATGATAAAAAATCATCTCGTTTCAATTTTGAAACCGTTTTTTCTGTTCCGATTACTTTTTTTGTATAGCAAGAAAATTTAGGATATGCATATTTGTAAAATTCATTGAAAAGTTGTGATTGTGGGTTATCGTCGCTTCTTTTAATTTCTTCTAAAATAACTTTTCGTTCTTTTTCAATTTCTTCTTCAGAAAGTAGTGGGTTTAAAACGGCATCGGCGAGAATTTCCGTAGCTTTAAACGAGTAACTGCTCGGTACAATTGAATAAAAATATGTAAAATCTTTTGAAGTTGCAGCATTTACTATTCCGCCTAATTTTTCTATCTCGGGGGCAATTTGTTTTTGAGTTCTCGTCGGTGTTCCTTTGAAAATAAGATGTTCTATAAAATGGGAAATTCCTGAAATATCTTCGTCTTCATTTACCGCACCTGCAGAAATCCATATTTGAATTGCAGTGGTAGTTGCCGATGGATTGGTATCAAAAATAACCGTTATGCCGTTTTTTAATTTTTTATTTTCTACGGAATACGAAAAAGATAACAACAATAGCGTTATAAGATAACTACTAATAAAAAATTCAAAAATGTTTTTCATAGTATTAGGAAATTATAAACTGCAAAAACTACGACACAAAATTATGGCACAAAATTTTTATAAGATATCGTATCTTCGATGTTTGTTGTTATTTTCGAACGTCATTACAGATTACGTCACAATGTCGTTGCAATGAGTTCTCGAAGGAACGACAAAGACGAGATTCCTCAGTCGCATGTGCTCCTGTGGAATGACAGACATTGAACACGCTTCGTCGAGGCGACAAGCAAGGCACGCACGCTTCGTCGAGGTGACAAGCAACGGATATGGCCTTGTCGTTTCGTCGTGCCCCGTCTGTCGTCAAGCAGATGTGCAATCAATGTCAGATTCAATTTCTGGTGCAAAAAAATTCAAACCAATATCTACGACAACAATTTTTCCTGCACATTTTTTACCGTCAGCAATTAGTAATCCTTTTTTTACTGCAACCATTGTAATAGTTAGGATTGCTCTTATTGCCTCGCCAAGATTTTTTCCGGTATTAGCATCAATTCCCGACGGTATATCAATAGATGCAATTGGTAATTTTGCTAAATTTATTTTTCTGATAATTTTTTTATATGGTTTCCTAATTTTCCCTCTTGTGCCAGTACCAAGTAAGGCATCGACGATTAAGTCGGTTTTTGGTATTTGCGTAGATGCAGATAAAGTAATAATTGGAATTTTAATTTTTTGTATTATATTAAGGTTGGTTAGTGCATCACCAGTGTATTTTGATATTTTTTGTGCGGTAAAAACTTTTACTTTTACACAATTGTTAAAAAGGTGTCTTGCTATGACAAAACCATCGCCACCATTGTTTCCCCCTCCACAAAATATTATTGCAGATTTAGGGCGAAATTCCTCGAGAATCATTTTTGCCGCATTTTTCCCTGCGTTTTCCATCAAAACAATTGATGGAATTAAAAATTTTTCAGTGGCAATTTTATCTAATCGTTTTGCTTCTTCACGATACATAAAAATCATATTGGTCAAAGTTATTGTTTGTTATTGTCGAATTGTTGGCTATTGCTGAAAGCGATTTTTTTTGGAAAAAATTATTTGTTCGACAATAATTTCGCACATATTTCAGGTAATAAAGGTTGGATATAGTAACCAGAGCCCCATTCAAAGCCTGTAATTTCACTGATTTGTGGATATATTTCAATATGCCAGTGAAAATCAATATGAATAGTTTTCCAGTATCCTGGTTTCTGTCTCATATATGGTATTGTGTGGAGAATATAATTTAGTGGCGGATCATTTAAAACTGTAGAAATTTTGGAAAGAGAAATTTTTAATATCTGCGCAAAATTTTTTAGCGACGAATCACTTTCTAGACTAAAATCTGCATTATGTTTTTTAGGCATAATCAAAAGTTCAAATGGAAATTTGGTTGCAAATGGAACAAAGGATATATAGTCAGGATTTTCCTCAACGATACGTTTTTTGTCTTTTTGTTCTTGACGAATTATATCGCAAAAAAGACATCTTTCCTTATAAGAGTAATAATCTCTTGCAGAAATAAGTTCGTCTTTTATTATTTTGGGGGTTAATGGAAGTGCGGCAAGTTGTGAATGTGTATGTCCAAATCTTTCAGACGATTTTGGTCTTTGGTTCTTGAATATCAACGCATATCGTAATCGTTTATCGTTGCCAAGATCTTTTAATCTTGTTTGATAAACTTTTAAAACAAGTAATATTTGTTCAACAGGAAGTTCGCATAAATTTTTTATGTGTTGCGGTGATTCTACTATAAGTTCGTGAGCACCAATATTGTTCATCATATCATATATTCCACGACCAATCTTACCAACATCACCTTCTATTTTAAATATGGCAGATTTTGACGGAATAACTCTTACTTGCCAACCGGGTGTGTTTGGGCGTGTATCAAATTTTCTTATTGAATATATTTCTGAAAGTGTTTTTGTCTCATTACCTTCGCAAAAAGAACATTCTTTTAATGATTCTTTGGATTTTGGATTTAATGCTGAAAAAAATTCTTCCTCGGTTTGAGTTCCCGTAATAATCCATCTCTGTGATATTAAATCCCGTCTTAATTCTGGCATATTTTTTCTCCTTTTCAATCAAAAACTATGAAAGCCAAGCCCCCATAATTTATCAACAAATCTACTATCATATTTACTAATTCAATTTTTATTTGCTTCTATATGAGCCAATCGTAACGGTTCAGGAATGCGATATTTTGCTAGACACTTAAAAACAATATCAGACGCTGTAACTAAATCAATTTTGTGCCCTTGTGAAATAAAAATAGGTTTTGTATATTTTTTTGAACGCATTACTATTCCTATTAAATTACCCGCATCGTCTTTTAGAAAAGTATGAGCACCTTTTAGTGCTGGTGGTGGTTCTTCATAATCCCCGTAAAGACATGATTTCGCACAACCGATTGACGGTTTATCGAGCAATACACCAAGGTGCGATGCGATACCAATCCATCTTGGATGGGCAATTCCTTGACCATCGAATAAAAAAACATCTGGCTTATTTTGTAATTTTTTTATTACCTCAATTAAAGCAGGTCCTTCTCTAAAAGAAAGGTAGTCTGGTATGTATGGAAATGCAATTTTTTTTCTATATTTGATTTTAATTTTTTCTACAATTCTCAATGTTTCAATATCAAGAACTACGACCGCTGCGGTCGCTGCAAAAAAATTGTTTTCGTTTTTCGAATTCCGTTTTTGCATATTATTTTTTGAACCTCGTTCTTGCACACAAAAGTTGGGTAAATACGAAACATAGCAACCAGCAATAGTTTTAATATCCGAGATATCCTTAAAATCATTTTTGAGAATTACTTTTGCTGACAAATTTCGCTGAATAATTTTTGCCCGTCCGACAAGATTTGATAGGATGGCTTGTCCAATATTATTCGGTGTTTCAAATTTATTCTTCATAATTCCTGACGCCAACCATTTACAAGTCCAAATTCATCCGCCCAATCCAGTACTTGCTGATACTCTTTGTCTGTTATTTTTTGTTGTAATTCTGGAAAATTATTAGTTTTGTTTGTCGGCTGAAGACGAGGTTCATCGAAGGCAGCAGGATGATACTGTGCCATAATTGAAATATGCATTTTCGGTGAAATTTCTTTTGTGATAAATTCAAATATCTTTCGACTTCCCGCAATATTTTTTGGAAGGACCAAGTGTCTTATAAGAAGTCCTTTAATCGCTATACCATTTTCTATTTGTAAATTGCCAACCTGCCTATACATTTCTTTAAGTGCGAGTTTATTTATTTCAAAATAATTTTTTGCATCGGAATATTTTTCTGCCACAATATCATCGGAATATTTTGCATCAGGCATATAAATGCTAATGAAATTTTCCAATAATTTTAATGTTTCCACTTTTTCATATCCACTGGAATTATAGACAATAGGAATTTTAAGCCCTCTATTTTTTGCTATAATTATTGCTTCAATTATTTGTGGAACTACGTGTGTTGGTGTAACTAAATTAATATTGTTAACATTTTGATTTTGCAAAGCTATCATTATCTCGGCAAGTTTGGAAACCGTAATTTCATTGCCATTATGAAGTTGAGATATTGGATAATTTTGACAAAAAATGCACCTTAAATTACATCCTGTAAAAAATATTGTGCCAGAACCATTTGTTTTAGAAATTGGTGGTTCTTCCCCGAAATGTAGATTGTGTGCTGATATTTTTGGATTTTTTCCGATTTTACAAAAACCCAGTTCATTTTTAAGACGGTTAATATTGCAATTTCTTGGACAAATGGAGCATTTTTCAAGAAGGGCAGAATAGTTCATTTTGTTTCATGTATTTTTACGTCATTAACACCACTTCGTTAGGTAACTCATTTACTGACAATCTATTTTATGTTCATGATCGTTGCGAGAGTCAATTTATCGACTCGTGGCAATCTCTGTGTTGAAGACAAATCGAGATCGCTTCGGGCTTCGCCATCGCAATGGTATAATGGAAAAGCAAGCTTCCTTCCGGGGAGGTCATAAAGTAACGCATAAAAGCGCAGACCTTTTGTGATCTTTTCAAACGATCAAAAGTGGTGTATAATATATACACCGGACTTTAACCCCG
>JBDRIG010000103.1:0-20125 GCA_043816185.1 Elusimicrobiota bacterium
TATTTTTTGGCTAAAGCATATGCAGAAAATGAACTTTCTTTAATCAATTTCCTTATAACCAAAGTCGTGGTAGCATTCTTATGTGAACTTGTTTGCATACATCAAGATTATACACCTTAACGTATCGTTAGTCAACAATTAGTTTTCCTGTTTGTAAAGCAAGAATTTTTACGAGATCATTAAATTTGTCTATATCCCTGATATCTGCGATGTCCCTAATATCTTTCTTGATATATGTAGTGATTATTTGTTTAAGTTTTATTTCTTTTTTTTCAATGTTTTCTTCCAGCACGATAGCGGGATACCCTCCGAAAACAACATACTCTTTGTAAAGCGTTTTTAATTCCTTACTCATCGTCTCTGGCAATTTTTCGGCAAGATTGTATGACGAACTTTTAAAATCGATGAACTCCTCAAAATCAAGCGTAAATAGTTCAAAATCTACTGTTCTTCCAACTAAAGAAACCTTAAACTTTTTTTTGATGAGCATGCTGGACGAACCACTGACAATCAATTTAACTTTTTTCTTGTATCTGTCATGAAAAAGTTTCAGAAAGGATGAGGGATTTTTCATATACTGAATTTCATCAATAATCAGATATATTCTTTTGCTTAAATCGGCATTTTTCGCTTTGAGATAAGACAGAACTTCTTCCGGCGACGAATTGCATAATTCTAAAAGCGAGAAATCCTCCAAATCAAAATAAAATATATTGCGTTCATCGCTTATTTTTTTAAGATGATTATCCATTACGAAACGAAGTAGCGAGGTTTTGCCAACCTGACGAGAGCCATGAATAACAATAATTTCGTCATCAGGAATAAATTTTAGTATATGCGATACCAATTTCCGTTTTTTCAGAACGCTTTGAAATGTGTTGTCCATAATATTTTCTCTGCTTGGTTTTTTTGACAACCATACTTTACAAAATATCGGGTATTTTGTCAACTATACTTTACTTTTTACGCACAATATCCTCAACAGCGGGAAACTAATTTCATAATTTCCATTTTCCTAATCTCTGACATTAGTTCTCTACCTGCCTCTGCTTTTAACAGGTCACCACGATGGGGCTATTTGATTTTTTTGTACATTTATTCTATTAACAGATCGCCTCTAACGGGGCTATCCGACAACCACAATTTTTTGGTTTTGACCGTCATTCCAGAATACCACTATCTGGAATCCAGAAGACCCTATTGTTAACCGTCATTCCGTGCTCTGACACGGAATCCAGATGAACGTTTTTTTATTCTGGATTCCGACTAAAGACATATCGGAATGATGGACAACTACTATTCACTCTTTACCCTCTATTTTAGCATAAAGTTTTTCGTGTTTGGAAACCATTGTCTCAACAGAGAAATTTTCCGTTACAAGTTTTCTGCCGTTTTTACCCATTTTTTTTAGAAAGTGCATCACTCAAAAAAATCATTTGAGCAACTCTGCCAGAATAGTTTGTGGCATTTGATATTTCAAAAATTTTTATATTTTTATATCCCTCAAAAACTTTGCATCGTTTTCTGGAAGTGATGTATTTATAAACATTCCACTTCCTAATTCAAACCCAGCAGTCTTTGTAATTCTCGGAACTATGCTTATGTACCAATGAAAAAAATCCAGATTTTTTAAATCGGTTGGTGAAGAGCGAATGACATAGTTGAAATCGGGATTATCGAGTCCAATGTAGTATTTTTTCAGCGTCGTTTGAAGGTTGATGGCCAAATCAGAAATTTCATCTTCGGTTATATCGCCGAAACTTGAACAATGTCTTTTTGGATAAATCCACTGATGAAAAGGTGAAAGTGCTGCGTATGGAATGAACGAGACAAAATATTTTGTTTCAAGAACTATTCGCATACCGTCTTTTAATTCTTCTGAAAGAGTTTTGCAGTGCACACATTCACAATTTTCATCAAAATATTTTTGAGCATCGTTGAATCTTTCTCTGACTTGTGCAGGAACAATAGGTGTCGCCACGATTTGCGAATGTGGATGAACTAATGAGGTTCCCGCTGCTTCACCGTGATTCTTAAAAATTGTTATCATTTCAATTCGTTTGTCTTCCAACATTTGATTGTATTTCAATTTGTATGATTTTACTATATTGCGAACATTATCCAATGGTAGAAGTGCCGTTGTTAAATTGTGAAATGGTGTCTCGATAATCACTTCGTGAAGTCCCACGCCAGCAAATTTTCTTTTAATACCATCAACAGTACGAACTCGTTCGCCAATTTTGTTGAGTGCTGGAAATTTATTTGGAATAATGCGAACTTGCCAATTGCCGTTTTTTTCTATACGAAGCGTCTCGTCAGGCGACATTTTTTCTTCATTTCCGGGACAAAAAGGGCAGGTGCTTTCAAGTTCAGGAACAAGATTAGAAAATGGAGAGCAGACATATATGTTCTCTATTTTTTTCTTAAAATCCTCGGGTCTTTTTGCTCGTTCAGTAGCAATAATTACCCAGTCTTTCGTAACAAGATTTTGTCTAATTTCAGACATATTATACTCGTAGGCACGAATTGTGTTCGTGCTTGATAGTCAGCAGCACGGTGTTCGTGCGGATATCACTGAGACTGTGTCGCAATGGGCTAAAAAGTTGCATTTTTATAGAAGATAGCAACCGATGGTAAAATATGGTACTGCAATCCAACACTAGATGGTAAAAGATGGATTGCGACACAGTCTGACTGACAGCACGGTCAGAGACCGTGTCTACAATTTTATTTTATCGTCCGTAAAATTAATATCAAAAAAATCATTCCCAAACAACTCAAAACTGTATTGTATTCTTTATTCTTGAAAATCGAAAGACGAATATCAAATTTTTCTCGCTCATTTTCATATGGTGAAAGTCGCGGAATCCACCTGTTAACATTTTTTTTGTAAGTGAGATATTTTTCGCCAAAAATTTCCGTCAATTTTTTCTCTTCTGAGTTAATTTTTAGAGTGTAAATTAACAGAAAAACCACAATTATCAACACCAAAATGATAAAGTTGCCAATAAAAACCCCAAATCCCGCACCGATTATCAAGGAGCCAATATATAATGGATTGCGAATAAATTGATATGGTCCAACAATAGACAAAACTTTGTTTTTTCTGATATATCCAGCCGACCAAATTCTTATTATTTCGCCGAAAAAAATTAGTACAACGCCCAAATAAAGAATTTTTTCAGATTTTACACCAAAATACACAACCGCTATCGCAAACAAAAATGCCAAAAATCGCCTTAAATTATTATACATGAAATGCCTCCAAAATTATACTTGCAACCCGTTTTGTTATCCCGTATCCAGCTATACTAAGTTCACCTAATTTCTGTTTTGTTTCAGCCAAATCCGATTTCATTTTTGCCAAGACCTGCCTGTTTTTCAGAATTTCAAGACATTTCTCTGAGATTTTGTCAGCCGTTAAATCGTTTTGAATCAATTCTGGGCAGATCGCACGACCAGCAAGTATGTTCGGCATTCCAATAAATTTTACATTTATCAATCGTTTGGCAATCTGATAAGTAAGCCAGGAAGTCCTGTATGAAATAACCATTGGTATGCCCAAAATCATATTTTCAACTGTCGCAGTGCCAGAAGAAGTGATACAGAGAATCATTTTTGACCTTTTTTCATAATTATCGTGCACAACAAATTCAACTTTCATCTCATCTAACTTAAAGTTATTTATTAAGTATTCTTTTATTTTGTCCGAAAAAACGGGAATAATCGCTTTAATATCAGGAAATACCTTATTTATTTTGACAAATGCCTCATAAAATGGGACAAAATGCTTGTTAATTTCTTGTATTCTTGAACCTGGCATAAGCCCTATGGTAAACGAATGGGTAAATGGGTTGATGGACGAATGAGGAATAATATCAAGTAAAGGATGGCCGACAAATTCGCAAGACACCCCCGCTTTTTCGTAAATTTTTTTTTCAAATGGAAATATCACTAATACCTTTTTGACAAATTCTTTGATTTTTTGAACCCTTCCTTTTCTTGTTGCCCAAACCTGTGGCGAAATGTAATAAATTACAGGAATTTTGTACTTTTTTGCCAATTTTGCCAGATGTATATTGTAGCCATAATAATCAATAAGTATCAGTCCTGCTGGTTTTTCTTTGATGAAGAACTTTTCAGCAAGATCGAAATTTTTTTTTAGTCGTGCGATATTTTTCAGCGGTTCCCAGAATCCTATAATTGACGAATCAGCAATTTTGTCAAAAATATTGGCTCCTGCGGTTGCCATTTTGCTACCACCGAAACCACATATTTCAACATTTGGGTCTTGAATTTTAATTTCCCTTAATAGATTCACCCCATGCAAATCGCCCGATGGATCACCCGCTGATATAAAAATTTTCATTTTTCTATGCTCGTTTTTATGCTTACTATTTGTTTGCCTGCTATTTACTTTCACTTGTCATACCGTCATCTGTTTGACAAATTTCGTAAATTGTAAACTTTACCAACAACTTGTTCGAGAACGAATACGGCAAAAGCCCATACATATTTAAATGAAATCCCGCATGAGCCCCTGGGTTCATTGTTTTGAATGGATTTTTTGTAAATACATATTTTTCAGAAATCCGCTTCATTCTTTTTATAACATCTTTATGAACCTTTTGTGCAACAGGAAAAACAGGAATAACCATAATTGAATTTTTTGGATACACTTTCTCGTACGAATTAACTGCTAAAAAACCATTTTTTTCCATGTAATATTGAAAACCAAGATGGCCAGTAAAATAGATATTTCTATTTGAATAATTATTTTTAATAAATTTAGCAGCCTCTCTATATGAATTTGCTAAAACGAAATCGGAATTGGCAATAAATAATGATAGTATAATTCCCGATGCAGTAGTTAGAGACAAAAAAACTTTTCTGGTCGATAAATTTTTAGATATTTTTACAATTAGTATTATTACTGGTGGTAAAATTGGTAACAGGTATCTAACGGCAATTATCGCAGAAACTGATATAAAAAAAATTAAGTACAAAAGAAACCAAGAAAAAAGAAATATCACTTCTTTTTGAAAATTTACCGTTTTAAGATACTGAATAAATATCAAAATCAACAAAAGTGCACATGAAATAAAAAGTCCGAAAAGAAAACTTTGAAATATCGTATAATTTAACAAATTAAACAAAAAATTTATAGCAGTAAAAAAAACCACAAAAAGCCAAGTAGTTTTTTTATTAGCGTTAAAGATTAACCATAGAATACTTATAGGAAAAATAAACGAACCACCGATATATGTCAATAATGGAATTTCTTTTACAATACCGAAAGATAGCCCTACGGATTGCGTCCTTTTCAAAATTTGAATTTCGCCGTAGGTCAATTGATTATGTATTGACCAAATAATTAAAAATAAAATCGGAATCAGAAAAAATACGAGATTTTTTTTTAGTTTTTTATCAAGTAAAAACCATATAGAGACAATTGGTAGATTTATAATTGCTACAAATTTTATAAGAATAGCCAAACCAAGCAAAATCCATCCAAATAACTTTTCTTTAATTACAAAATAAATACCGAGCAACGAGAATGCAAGCATAGGGACGTCAAGCATAATATCAGTAGCATTCACAAAAAACGCAGGGCTTGCAATCAAGAGAAGCGTAGAAAAAAATGGATCTATTTTTAATTCGTCCGATAGTAGATACATCCCAATAACGGATAACAGAGCAAAACTTAAAAAAATAAGATGAAAAAGTTTTTCGTTTTCACCAAAAATTTTTATTATACCAGCAAGAAAATACGACACTAGAGGCGGATTGTTGGCAACATCCCATGCGAAACGATTTTTTTCTTCACAATTTATCTGAAAATTGAACGGCTTAATCGGTTCTTTCAAAATTTGTTTTGCAGTGTAAATATAAAAAATTGAATCAATAGAAATCGCTTTATTAAGAAAAGGAAATAATAAAATTGTTGTTAAAAAACACAAAAATAAAATATTAGAAGAATTATTTTTTTTAATTACACTACTTAAAATGGTCATATCCGTCGTCTTTTAATTTGATTTTTTTATTATTTGAATCAAGATAAGTAATATTTTTATTTTTTGTAATTCTTCCTATTTCATAAAATCTTTTTTCAAAATATGATTTTTTATTGGCTGGAACGGTGAAAATCAGTTCATGTTCCTCACCACCGAAAAGACGGTAAGTAGTAGTCGGTAAGTGGTAAGCGGTTATAGATTTTTTAAATTCATTAGAAACAGGGATTTTGTCGAGATAAATTTCACAGCCAACATTTGATTCTTGACAAATAAAACGAATAGATTTATCAAAACCGTCGGATGAATCTATCATTGAAGTTGCGAAACCGGATTTTGCAATGAAAAGCCCATCTTTAATTCGTGGGTATGGATTCAAATGTTTTTTTTTAAGTTTACTATAACCAGCAACATTTTTTTGAAGCAAATAAAGACCAGCACTCGAATCACCAAAATTTCCCGTTGTGAAAATTAAATCGCCATCTTTTGCCCCACTTCTTTTTATACAAGTGCCATGCGTATCGGAAATCGTTTTTCCTACAAGTGTAATTGAAATTATCAGAGCCGTTGGAGATTTGACTGTATCTCCGCCTATAATTTCAACATTGAATTCGGAAGCAAGTTTATTTATTCCGCAATAAATTTCATCTGCTTCTATAACTTTTGTTTCAGTGGGAAAACCTGCGGTTATAAGAGCATAAAGCGGCACACCGCCCATCGCAGCAATATCAGACAGATTAACAGCAAGTGATTTATATCCGATATCAAAAAAACTGTAATATTTTTTTGAAAAATGAATATTTTCCACAAGCATGTCTGTTGTAAAAAGAAGGTGTTTGTTACTCGTACATTTTACAACAGCACAATCGTCACCTATACCGACAATTGTTTCTGGATGATGAACTGCTAATTTACTTTTTTTTCTTATTCTTTCAATTAAACCAAACTCGCCTAACTGAGATAATTTCAATTATTACCCTCTGATTTTGCTTTTTTTTTATCCTTGATTGCCGAAATACCTGCTATGACTGCAAGAATTCCGCCGAGCACAAGTCCAGAAGATAGAGCCCCCTTAAAACATACAAGAAAATCGTCCCACATATAAACAGGAAGACAAAAAAGTGGACCACCAAATAGCAAAATAACGCCGACTAAAACAACAACAATACCACCAAGTACTACCATCATTTGCTTTCACCTCCGTTAATTAACACTATAATGATTACGGCGATACTATTAAGTTAAAAATTTTCGATAAAATACAGCAACTCGATAAAATACAGCAAAATTTAGGAGAGGGAGAGATTTGAACTCTCGATCCCGCAGAGCGGGATACGGGTTTTCGAGACCCGCGCCTTCAGCCACTCGGCCACCTCTCCATTCGCTTTACTAATTATATTATTTATTATGGTATCCACCATCACTTGATTTGCTGTTTACCAAGCGATTAGAGTTAGAAACTCCAATCTTCATATTATTATATAGTTGGTGTATTGTCAACTTTGCTGGAAATATTGTCACACGATGAGTCATCTGCAATAGTAGGATCGGCAATCGTTTTCCATCTTTTGTGAAACCAAAACCAGTGGTCAGGATATTTTTTAATAAAGTTCTCTAAAATCTGAGTATATTTTGAAGTTAAAAGTTCAACATCTAACTCGTAATTTCCAGTTTTTTCGAAATCAATTTTCAGAAATTTTATCTTATGCATACTAAATTGTTTTTGTCTTATGCAGAATCCAATAACGATTGGCACATTTAGACGTAGCGAGAAAACTGCTGGGCCTTTTGGAGTCGAAGCAGGCCGAGAAAAAAAATTAACAAACACGCCATCTCTTTTTCCTGCATCTTGGTCAGAAAGCATCGCTACAAATCTGCCAGTTTTAACTGCTTTCATAACCCCTTTTAATGCCATTTTTAATTGAATGATTCCTATTTTTTTAATTTTCCTGTAATAATTCAAAAGATTATCGACATATATATTGTGTTGTTTGCCAACCAAAAAAGCAAGCGGATAACCTTTTTGACAAGTAGCGGCACCCATGAGTTCCCATGAGCCGAAATGTCCAGCGACAAGTATCGCACCCTGTTTTTGTGCTAAAAGTTCATCTAAAAATTCAAGTCCTTCAAATTCAATTTTATTATTTATAAGTTTTTTGAAATTCAATTTGGGAAATGATAAAAGTTCAATCATTGACATTCCAAAATTTTGATATGTTCGACGGGCAATATCAAAAAGTTCACCAGAATTTTTATTCGGGAATGCTAATAAAAGATTTTTTACAACAACATTTCTTCTAATTTTTAAGACGAAAAAGGCGATGTCGCCAAGACGACGACCTATCAATAATGTTAACTGCAATGGCATAATCAGAACAAATATATTAAAAATAATTAGCAGTGTAAGTTCAGTTAGATAACCAATTTTTTTCAAGTTGACCCCGTTCAATTCAAGATTGGTTTCATTCAAGGTTGGCCTTGTTCAAGGCTGACTCCATCAATTTTATTCAAAATTTCATAGACCTTAATTTGTTCCTCTTTACCCTTTATAGAAACGGACGGAATTTCTCGTGCAACAACCATATCGCTAACTTCTTTATATGTACATTCGCTAATTAAAATTTGTGTACCAAGCTGCTTGTTTAACGTCTCAATTCGTGATGCTAAATTAACAGTATCACCAATAACAGTATATTCCATTCTAATGTCAGTACCTATATTTCCTACCACAAGATTGCCAGTGTGAATCCCAATCCCAATATCTATTTCATCTTTACCGTTTATTTTTCTTTTTATATTGAGGGTTTTTAATTTTTGTTGCATTTCAATTGCAGTTAATATCGCTCTTTTTGCATCGTTGGGGTAACAAATAGGTATACCAAACACAGCAAGAATTTCGTCGCCAATAAATTTATTCAGAGTACCATTGTAATTTGTAATAACAGAAACCATTTCGGCAAAATATTCATTAAGAAATTCTATAACCTCTTCGGGCTGAAGTTTTTCACTTATGGACGTGAAATTTCTTATGTCACTAAACAGGACCGTTGCTTTTCTTCTTTCTCCACCAAGTTTTAACTGACTATTTAGTATCGTTTCGGCAATCTCTTTCGAAACATATTTACCGAATGTATTTCTAATAAAATCCCTGTCTCGCAAACCTTTAACCATTCCATTAAATGTATCTGTTAATTCACCAAGTTCATCGTTTCTTCTCATTACGATTTTTTGGTTTAGATCCCCAGCTCCGATTTTTTTCGCCGCAGATACAAGAATATTTATCGGTTTAATCATTATTGTAACTATGAGTATTGTTGTGAGAATAGAAGCAAAAAGTATAGCGACAGTGATCAAAATAATTTTATTTCGCATTTCTTTTAAAGCAGCATTTACTGACTCTCTGGAAAAATCAATCCGTGCTGAACCGATATTTTTTTCATCCCACTCTTCTTGAAGGTCTTTGTCTTTCATCCCACTCTTCTTGAAATCAGAAAGAATGGTGAAATCCGAAGATGGACGAGGCTTGCCGATTAAGATTGGTACGTTTATCCCATAAATCCCTTTCTCTTCAACAATAAATGTTTTATCAGTAATATTTATTTTCCCACCAATTTTAGTTTTATCACTATGGGATAGTATGATACCTTTATCGTCTAAAACCATTGCGTTAAGGATTGCTTTTTCTTTTGCCATCTCACAAGTAGCAAAATAAAGATTGAATATATCAATTTTTGGAAAAAGTGATTCCTTAACATCCCTTGCAAAAAATTCTGTTTTTACCTGCATTTCTTTGACAAAATAGTCCCTCGTTTGTTTTAAAGTAAAAAACGCCATGGTCGACATAATAACAAGTATTATTGCCGAAACAATTCCGCTGAATTTAATAGCAATTTTAGAAATTTTTTTCATATTAAAAGTAAAAAAAATTTTTCACTCTTCATCCGTTCTTCCAGCGTTCATTCTTTGAGACCGTGCTATAATAGATAAAAATCTTTATGTCAACGCAAATGTGTAGGTGTCATCCATGGAAAAGCATCATTGCGACACAGTCTGTTTTTCACTGTAATACAGCCAAAATACAGTTAATTTTATTCATAAGTTTATTGGAATTTTCATTATTTGGGTCCAAACTTAAGATTTCTTCTAGAATTTCTTTTGCCTTGACATACCGACCACTCATATAATAATCTACCGACTTATAGTACAATTGTTCAATTTTTTTTGTATCTATTTTTTTTGTATCCAACTTTCTTTTTATATTACTGATTTTAGTTCTTATTATAGCAATGTGTTCGGTTGCCTTTTGATGGTTAGGTTCCAATTGCAATACTGAATTAAATTTTTCAATTGCATCAGTATAATTGTTATTTTTGAAAAATTGCAGTCCCAAATTAAAAGTTTTCTCAACTATAATTTTAATTTGTTCTTTAGCAGCTGCGATTTTTCGTTTTGCTCGTTGATTGCCTGGTGTAAGATCAAAAATTTTTTCCCATTGCTCAATTGCTTTTACATATTCTTTCCGATAGAAATAACCGTTTCCCTGTTTCAACAACTGTGCAATTAGTACCTCTTGTTTTTCTATTATCTGTTTTTTATGTTGTTCTTTTTGTTTTTCGATTAAAGCCGCAGTAATTTTTTGAATATACTCTTTCGCTTGTTGATTATTATGTTCAAACTCGAGAACAGATATCCATTCAGCAAGAGAATTTAACAAATCACCGCTGCAATACAAAGCACCTGCTTTTTTAACAGATTGCTGAATAAGTTGTTTTTCCTTTACTACATTCAATTTTTGCGTTGCTTCCTCAATCGCATTTTTTATCTCAATATTATTTGGTTGCCATACTAAAGCATTGTCAAGCTCTTGAATCGCTAATTCATAATAATCTTTTTTGTAATATTGGAGACCTTTTTCATAAAAATTTTTAGCAATTTTATTTATTTCTCTCTTACTAAAATCAATTTTTCCATTCTTTCCATCCCGTTCTTTCTTTACTAATTGAACCATTTTTTTTCTGTTTTGTTCTTCTTCTTTTATTTTTTGCTTTTTAATTTTTATCAGATCGTTATTAATTCTTTTGATCAATAAAATCGCTTCTATATTCTTTGGATTTTCGTCGAGCAACTCAACAAGACAATCTATTGCAGTTTCATAATTTTTTGATCGATATGATTTTAAAGCAGTTGAAAATTTGTTCTTTTTTTCCTGTAATTGAACCGTTATTTTATTTAGAAAATCTTGTACTTCTTTATTTTTAGGATTAATAATTAGTGCTTCGATGAAATTATCAATAGATGCTTGGTAGTTTTCTTCTTTAAGGTATTTTTTTCCATTATCAATATATTTTTGTTCAGATGGCGTTGTGGCTGGCGTTGTGGTTGGCGTTGTGGTTGGCGTTGTGGCAAAAATAAAAAAAACAGGACAATAACTCCTGTATAAAATAAAGATTGTTATAATAATTTTTATGATTTTATGCTTCACAATTATTTTTCTTACATTTATCTAATTTCTTCTCTCAGTCCTTTATTTGCTTCTTTCATTTTTATAAGCACATCTTTATACGATGGATCTGTTGAGATAATAGTGTTGAATTTTATAAGTGCTTCAAGGTATTTTTTTTCTTTCAAGCATTCAACCCCTTCTTGATATATTTTTTCAAATTCAGATTTTTTCTCAGGTTCAACTTTTACTTCCTCTTTTTGTTTTTCTTCTTTTTCTTTCGTTTCTTCTTTTCTTACTTTTCTTTTCTTCGTTTCTTTCTTCCTCACTTCTTTTTTCTTTATCTTTTTCTGCCTCACTTCTCTCTCACCATTACCACCAAATTTTACAATTACAGAAATACGATGAGTATCGCCTAAATCACTATAAGGCACGAATGCGTAATCAAGCGAATAATCTTTGAATGAAAAACCAAAACCACCACGAAGTCCGTCTGTCCAATTATAATTTTCTGTATTTATTTTGTATCCACTTCGCAAGAAAAACACAATTGCTTTAAGTTTATATGGATACTCCATTCCGAGATTAAAATATGGATTCTCATATTTGTGTTTGTTAATATCCATTTCTACGAATAAATTACTTTTATTACCAATAAATCGGAGTAAAAAATTCTTGGATGCTCCTATTTTAAAATTTAATGGAAGCGGCTCATCCTCGTTTATATATCTTATTTTTGGCCCCAGATTTTGAACGGCGGCTCCTATCAAACAAAATCTATTACTATAAATTGCTCCAAAATCAAATCCTACCGTATTTCCTACGCTCGTAGTATCCAACTGGGAATGGATATATTTCAAATTTGCACCATAATTGAACCTATTAATTTTGTTTGCATATGTCAATACGAATGCCATATCATGTGGTTTATATGTCGTATTTAGTGGATTATCATAATTGTCGTATTCTTCTATGGAATCTTTTAAATGCAGGTACGTAATTCCTGCACCCAACACACTTGATTTATTTATCGGGCAACCAAATGTTAACATCCCACAAGATATGTTCTCATAAAGCCAGCTATGAGACATTGATATTTGGTTTTGATTTGCCACAGAAATCCGCGATAATCCAGCAGGATTCCAATATGGCGAATTGATACTGCCTAACGCTACTCCCGTTTCACCCATAGCGATATTTCTGACGCCGACAGGAATATCAAAAAATGCAGCAGAGGTTGTTTTGGCAATCAATAATGACGAAGATATTTTAATCATCAAACAACAAAAACAACAAAAAATTATTTTTTTCATCTTATAGTTTATAATCTTATAATTTATAATCGCCATCTTTATCTTATAATTGCTATCTTTCCACTCTTTTTGTGATTTTGACTATTTGCCACAGACACCTGTGATGAATCTGTTCTGCCAGTAATTATATAAATGTACAGTCCACTCGCTAAGGGGTCGCCGTCATTATCAGATGCATTCCATACCAATTCTCCGTTTAACGTGTCATCCTCGTTTTCATAAACTAATTTACCTGCAATGTTAAATACTTTTACTTTTGTGTGTGATGTTAAGTTGGCAAATGTTATTTTAGTATGCCCTAAAGATGGTTTAAAAGGATTAGGATAACAATGTGCTTTTGTTAAATCGGTCTCTAATTTTGAGTTAGGCTGACTGTTTGCGATGCCCGATATTTCATAACCACCGCCTGTTAATTTAGCATCTGTAATATCAGAGAAAATTGTTTGTTGGACAGTGTAGCCACCATTACTTATCGTTGAAGAAAGTGCAGTGCTGCCAAACGACGAAATAAAATAATAACTGTTCGATAAAAATGCAAATAACGCTGTCTTGGTTGTTATGGCAACCGCAAAAACAGTTAACAATAATAATAGTACTAAGTAGGTTCGCCGCAGGGTTTGTTGTAAGGTTTGTCGCAGACGAAATAAATATTTTTTAATTTTCATATTGGTATCTACCGAAACTTTTTATATTATTACTGTGTCTCAATGACGGTTTAAACCCTATCGGTCTTAAATTTCCGATATAAAATATATTCAAATAACATTTTTTACTTGACAAATTTTGAGTGTTTCGGTATACTCATGCCGGCTTAAGCACGAACCGTAGATATCGCTTAATAGTCGATAATCGTTGATGGTTCATGACTTGAGCCTTTTTTATTGTATCAAATGACTGTAACTTACAACGGAATTTTTAAACCTACCACATCCGAACTACCTACAAAAATTCATATCTACGTATAAACCACAACCGCGGCGTTTAATGTTTAATAACTGTTATCCTAAATATATATGAATCAGGATCGCCCGTTGATATGCCGCCATAATTATTAAATCTCACTGTTACTGTATTATCATTGCTTACCCACGATGTAAAACAAGTGCTGTTTATATTAGCTAATATATTAGGTGGACCTAATATCACTGTATCACCAGGATTTGCACCTTGTATATTAACGTAAATATCCCTGTTCTCATTTTGAGGAACAGCGGGAAAATCCAGTAAAACAGTTACCGATATATATTTTATAATAGGTGTACCGTTGCCAATTGTGATAGATGAACAACTTACCGCTCCACTAAAAGTCGCAGTTGAACATTGTAGTGTACCATCTACGACCACACTGCTTTGAAATACGGTAAATGTTGGTGTTGTTTTGTTAAACCCGACCATAAGTGAGTCGGCAGTATTGTTGACAAGTGGACTGGTACCACTCGAACCTTTGCCAATAACGATGTTGTTGTAATTAGTTGATTTTACGTTTTGACCTATTCCTACTGACCAATTAGCTCCTGAAGTAACAGTCGCACTACCTATTGCGGTTGAGTAACTTCCCGCAGCAATTGAACAAAATCCCATCGCGGTTGAATGATAACCGCTGGCAATTGTATTTTCTCCCATTGCGGTTGAGGATTGTCCACTGGCTTTTGTATTATATCCCATTGCGGTTGAGTTTTGCCCGCTGACTGTTGCGTTGTTTCCCATTGCAGTTGAGGCATACCCACTGGCAGTTGTCAAATATCCCATTGCGGTTGAGTAATCATTACTGGCAGTTGTACCAAATCCCATCGCAGTTGAGTATTGTCCATTGGCTTTTGTATTATATCCCATTGCTACAGATGCAGTATTGCTTGAGATTGTATTCCACCCACAAGCAAATGAATAGTTGGAGATGTTTGCATCATCCCATTGAGTATCATCTGTACGTCCTGCCCTGAATGCACTTTTTGCAGGATACCACATTAATCGTGTGCCTGAACCTGTTGCGGGAATTGCACCAACACTTCCTGCGAATAATAAACCACCGCCTGTCACTTGAATAGCGGGAACCGTTGCTGTCTGTTGTATAAGTATCGCATTAGTCGCACCTGTTTGAAGTATTTTTAATGCGGGGTTTTCGTCAGAATTATTAACAGTATTTTTGGCAACAAATATACCTGTGGCAAGTTGTAAATCATATACATCGGTTCGTAGTATGCCGGTGGATAGAGCAACTGCGTTTAAATCACTTCGCAGCGTGCCAGTGGATGCCCTGCAATCTTTATCTATCGCTATTGCCTCTACCCCAGTCAGTGCAGAGCCGTCACCGTAATATTTTGTTGCTGTCATTTTCCCTGATAATGTTATTGTAGAACCAATTATTTCACCTGTCATTGTACCACCAGATAGATTGAGTTTGCTTGTGTTAAGTACGCCAGTTGCTAATTGCAGATTATATACATCGGTTCGCAGTATGCCCGTTGATACTTTTATTTCATTGTCTATCAATACCAATTCAGTTCGCAGCGTACCTGTGGATAGAGCAACTGCGTTTAAATCGGTTCGCAATGTTCCTGTGGATGCCCTGCATTCGGCATCTACTGCACCAGATGCACTACCTGCAAAATCAGCATAACTCGCAGATGATACTTTTATATCATAACTTTGTCCAATAGATATTTTACTGGGTGTTATCGCACCGTCAGCAATGTCTGCCGTTGCTATCGTTGAATCTATTATTTGATATGTGCCAACTGTGTCCTGCGATAAATCTCCAGCAAGAGACAGTGTGCCTGGAATATCAGTCAATTTTGACCATGAAACACTACTGATTTTTACATTTGCTATTGCACCATCAGCAATCTTTGCAGATGTTACCGCACCATCGACAATTTTTGGCGTTGTAATCACACCATCGTCTATGTTTCTTGCTTGTAATGCATAGACGGTTGATGTAAGTTCTTCTCGAGGGGTCAGAGCGATATCGTCTATTATTACTTCAATGTAGTATGGTCTGATACCCCAATCGTTGATAGTAATTGGTTCTAAAGTATATGAAAATGCACCCTGCGAAACCAACACCTGCTTGTTGTCACTGTTCCAATATTCAGTATTGTTTGAATCAACTATTCGGAATTTCATTTGCTTCGTTCCGTTGACCAACACACCATCTTTTTTCATAACCCCTTGATATTTAATTTTGTTGGGTGTAGCAGAGTAGAGGTAGAAAGAAAAAGAAAAAGATAGGAAGAGAGCGAGTAGAAAACTTTTCAGAATTGCCAGTTGCTTCGTCATAGACAAATCCAGTTGCCAGTTGCTTGACTTTAAAATTTTGCGCATAAAAAAAACCTCCGAGTACCGATGTAATTTATCTTTCGTCATTGAGACTGTATCGCAATGAGCTAAAAAGTTGCATTTTTATAGAAGATAGCAACTGATGGTAAAATATGGTACTGCAATCCAATACTATATGGTAAAAGATGGATTGCGACACAGTCTGAATGACAGCTTTTCACAGACCGTGACTGCAAATGATAAACGACTTTATATTAAAGATTCACGTCTGTTTTGTAGTTATTTTACAAGACGACACAGATTACCGCGAGTTGGTTTTGTTCCGCTTACCACTTTTGCGGTAGAACCATTTTCTCCGAAGTAATCAACAACTTCTATCTCGCCAAGTTTTTCTTCAGTCCTGCCTATAACTAATCCAGTATCTGGACTTCTTATTTCTTTTCCCTGACTAAATATGGCCAACTTTGTACCGAGTTTCAAATTCGATTCCTGTCCTGCGTCAAGATAGATGCTATCTCCATCAACTTCAGCAACTCTGCAAGACCAAGGACGAGCATTTATTTTATTTATGATATTGTCCACAAATTTCGCAATTGATGCACGGAGTGCTTCGCCTTCCAATGTTTCGTCGTATCCACCTTTTGTGCCCATTCCCAGAAAAGAACCTTTCGACGATTTTGCAATACCTTTTCCTGAATCAATATAAAGTATTTTACCTGTCTCAACTTCGATTACTCTAATATCAACTGTACATTCGGCAACCTGCTGTTTTGACTGTGTTAAAAAATAATCAGAACCGCCAGTTTTCACGCCGAATTGTGAAATAGAACCAACGACAATAGCATCTAATCCTAATATTTTTCCCATCTGTGCAACAGTATTTGCATCAACTATACCTGTTGTTTGAAGTTTCTGCTCTTCCATAATTTTGTCAAGTTTTGCACGCTCAACAAGAATAAACTTATCTGATTTTCCAAGTTCGGTTAAAAGGACATCGGAAGCAGCGGTTCCGAGTCGTCTTTGACCATATGCAGTTTTATTTTCAAACTCAACAACAGAGATTTTTTTCTTCGGCGGAATATATGCATCTACTGGCTTATCAATTGTTATCGTCTGCGTTTTCTTCACAGTTGTTGAAGGAGCACAACCCGTAAAAGCAGTGAGTAGCAAACAAGTTATAGCGACGAATGTAAATCCGCTAATAAGTTGATTGATATCAACCGACGATAAGCATTTCTTTATCCCATCCATCAATTTCTTCGACTGCAACGAACCTACTCGGCATATTCCAGTTTTCATTTACTCCTCCTTAGAAGCGTTTGAACAGATGTATTTACTACTTCATTCGCTTCCGCTTTTAATGGTGAACGCAATGCTTTATCAACCATTTTTTCGATAAGTTGATCAGCAAATGCTTTTCCAATATTTTCAAATTCAAACTTTTTGTGCGAGACTTTTCTTTCATCCTCCCATAAAAGTAATGTATTTTTTGCATCGAACAATTTAAAATTTGCTTGAACCGTTCTTGCAAAATAAAATCCGAGTGTTGTGTATTTAAATTCAATTACGTCGCCATAAACGAGACCATCTACGTCAAGTTTTTCGCCAAGTTCTTTTGGATTTATCGTCGGTAATTGTCCTGCATCCGTTATTCCCATCTCTTGAAGCTTTGCATCAATCTCCTCAAAAGAAATTGTATTGTATCCAATAGCATCTAATCTTTTACCAAAAAGATATCTCAACAAAACAGGTGCATCAAAATCTACCGATTGATTGGTGAAAGGAAGTATTGCAATTTTTTTTGGTGGTGAATAATTTTCAATAATATATTTTGCCTTCGGAGCACAAGACGACAAAAGCAAAACACAACAAGTAAGAATTACGAAACAAAGACTATGACCCCAACTTCTAAACTCTGAATTCTGAACTCTGAACCTCATTTTTCACTCTCCTCTTGCCATCGCAATAATACCAGTTCTTGCCATCTCTTTTATATTATAAGGTTTAAGTATGTTGATTAGTGCCTGTATTTTGTCCTCAGTACCAGTCATTTCCAATATAACACTAATCGCGGATATATCAACAATTTTTGCTCTGAAAATATTTGCAATTTGAATAATTTCATTTTTTGCCGATTTGTCTGCTTTCACTTTTATTAAAATCAAATCTCGTTCAATGTGTGCAGTATGTAAAAAATCGCTTACCTTGATTACGTCAATCAATTTATTGAGTTGTTTTTTGACTTGTTCCAAAATCGCTTCGTCACCTGAAACAACAATAGTCATTCTGGAAACGGTTGGGTCATCAGTTTCACCGACGGCAAGCGAGTCGATGTTGTAACCACGTGCTGCAAAGAGCGTGGAAATTCGCGTCAAAACTCCAGGCTTATTTTCAACCAAAACCGAAATCGTATGTTTCATAGAACCTCCAAAACAAGCAACTTCATTGAGATTGCCACGGACTCCGCACTCGCAATAACGACTTGTTGGTATTATCAAACATTTGTGAGACAGAACATTAACTACAATATTTTTACTATACAAAATTTTAATCTTTTACCTGTAAATATTTGCCCAAATGCTATGTTTAGAACTATTACTTTGTTCCCAAACTGCAATTCCATTACCATTATTATCCATAGCAATTTGTGGAGGTGCAACGTCTTCATCCGTATTTTCAATCAGTTGAGCAGTTCCCCAACCAGTTCCTACTACATATCGATTTGCACAAATGCTATACTTAGATCTATCAAAATTATATTGCTTCCACACCGCGATCCCATTACCATTTACATTCATCGCAATCTGTGGATCAAAAGTACTTCCTTCTCCGGTCTCAATTAATGCAGCACCCTCCCAACCAGATCCTACCACGAAACGATTTGCCCAAACATTATACACCGTTCCATGTTGGTTCCAAATTGCAATTGCAAATTGGCTATGTGCTAAGCCAATGATGTTATTATCTCGTCAAGTGCCTTGCCAGCGGGAACCATAGGAAGCACATTTTCCTCTTACTTAAATAAGCTCATTTGTTCCTGTCGCACACTTTTGAAACCGACTACTCCAAAGTTAGTAATAGCGGACTTGGCATAAGATTTATGCCCATTCTGATAATCTCTGCCAACATATTTAATATAAAATTCCATATCGTCGGAATTTAATTCTTCTACCAACCTGTGTAAATCACCGTCAAATTTTATGCAGTAACCGGCAAAAAATGTATACTTCTCTTTTTCCCAAACAATAAAATTGGGCTTTAAACTAAGAGGTGAAACAAGAATTTTTTTACCGAAAGAAGTATCCAATCCCTGTGAACGACCAAAAGCATACCAAGATACTGAATTGGGTTTTCCTTTGTCTCTTAAAAGTAATCTGTCTTTAATTTCCAAAAAATATTTATAGGTGTTGGGATATTCTTTTTTTAACTCCGCTTCCGGAATAATTGCGTGTTTGCCGTTTATTTTTTTGTAAGGAAAAATAACATACCTGTTTTGTTTATCCTCTGCTGATTTTAACACCGAAGCTTTTATAATGGGTTTTAATATGTTTTTTTCAATGGTGAACTCTCTGCCGTTTTTAAGTTTTACTGTAGCTTTATCTTTTTCAAAAATTGGATCCTTAAAAATATAAAAATCATCTGCCAGTGTCGTTATACCAACATGAATTTTTGCTATTTTACCGAGCGGAATTCCCCGAATTTCAATGTTTCTTATTTTTTCTAAAACCTCATTTGAAGCAAAAGTCCATTTTTGATAATCCATATTGGCTAAATTAAGTTCGTCAATAAATTCTATTTTTTCTTTATTGCCTTCATAATAAGAGAACTTTTCTTTATTCCAATTTTTATCTAAAATTGTAATTGCCGAATAAGTTGTTGCATTGTCAAATATCTGATGGTGGTTGAAGTTTATTATTTCCTTAACATATTTTTTATCCATAAGATAATTGTTGACTAACGATACGTTAAGGTGTATAATCTTGATGTATGCAAACAAGTTCACATAAGAATGCTACCACGACTTTGGTTATAAGGAAATTGATTAAAGAAAGTTCATTTTCTGCATATGCTTTAGCCAAAAAATA
>JBDRIG010000104.1:0-39949 GCA_043816185.1 Elusimicrobiota bacterium
CCAGATTCTCATTGTTGGAAATCAGTTTTGAAAGGGTTGCAAGAAAGTGGCCCCTGCGACTGTTTAACAAAAACACAGGACTCTGCTAAAATCGTAAGATGATGTATAGGGTCTGACGCCTGCCCGGTGCTGGAAGGTTAAGGAGAGATGTCATTTGCCGCAAGGCGGAGAAGCGTTGAACCGAAGCCCCAGTAAACGGCGGCCGTAACTATAAGTTGGACCGCTCCGACGTCAGTCGGAGTTCAATTGTAGTTCCGTTAATAAATCTGACCAAATGCTGGAAAATCCTATTAGGTTCACAGTACGACTTATCTGATTTAAGCGTGACAATCTGTGAAATAAGGACAATCAGCAGGAAAGAGGTTCAAAATGGAGAATATCAACAATCTTGATGTTGGGGAAATTCCTCAGGCAATTGGCTATTATTTAGCTGGTTTTACTGATGGGGAAGGAAGTTTCAGCATTAGTTTTAGACCTAGAAGTGAGTACAAACAATTTTGGAAAGTTTCTCTTTGCTTCAATATCTCACAAAAAGACAAAGTTATATTGGCATTGTTTAAGCGCCATTTGAGATGTGGAACACTGAGATCTCGACCAGACGGTGTTTGGTACTACGAAGTCAATAATCTCCACGCAATAGAAACCAATATTATTCCGTTCTTTGAACGATTTCACTTCCTCTCTGCAAAAAAAAAGAGAGATTTTGCGAAATTTGTTCGAATCACGCGAATGATTCAAGAAGGTAAACATTTGACCCGAGAAGGGATCAAGGAGATTCTTGAAGTTCGGCGTGACATGAATGATGGTGGCAAAAGAATCTATAGCGAAAATGAAATTCTGAAAAGATTTCATAATGAGCCAATCCCCAGAGACTAAACGTCAGATCCCGCTTAAATGGGAATGATATAGTCCGGTCTCTGCAGCAATGTAGAGAGTTGGTAAGTAAAATCCAACCTTTGTAGAAATCCTACAAATGTAACAATACGAACGGTCCTAAGGTAGCGAAATTCCTTGTCGGGTAAGTAAAATTGCCCGTACCGGCTCATAACGGTGGAGCCCAAACCTGTTGCGATATTCAAGGATATCGTGCTAAAAGGTGGGTAATACCGTGGGAAGTTGTCCCGATAGAGCGGGATTAACCCCGTAACGACTGATCCATCATTGATTTAATGGTGGACGGCTCTCCGGAAGTATCGAGGAGGGCAACACGCCGGGAATTTGTATGGGAAATATCGTGGATTGGAAATCGTATTTGTCTGGATTCGTAGATGGTGAAGGTTGCTTTTGTGTAACATTTAACAAAAGTAAACGTCATAAGTTTGGTTGGGATATCCGACCAAGTTTTTCCGTCAGCCAAAATGCTGATCGTGCACAAGTATTATATCGCATGAAAGAGTATTTTGGATGCGGAAGTATCCGTCCGGATAGATCTGACAAAACAATCAAGTATGAAGTTCGTAGTTTGACTGAACTGGTTCAGAAAATCGTTCCTCATTTTCAAAATTATCCAATGGTGTCAACCAAACAAAATGATTTTGAGAAATTTGCTGATGTGTGCATTAGGATGATGAGTAAAGAACATTTGACGAAAGATGGGTTCAGAAAAATTGCGGGCATCTCGGAAGGGATTAATTCTTCCGGCAAGAAGCGATATCTCCGAAACGGATTCAAAGTATAGTCTATGCCTCTGGAAACAGAGGGAAAAACATGAAGTTCCGACCTGCACGAATGGCGTAACGATGGGGGCGCTGTCTCAACGATGAATTCGGCGAAATTGTGCTGTCAGTGAAGACGCTGACTACCCGCAACAAGACGGAAAGACCCCGTGGAGCTTTACTGCAATTTAATTTTGAATTACGGAGTTATCTGCGTAGAATAGGTGGGACCCTTTGAAGTTTCGCTTTTGGGCGAGATGGAGGGGACAGTGAAATACCACCCTGATATTTCTGTGGTTCTAACTTTGTGCCATATATCTGGCCAGAGGACATAGTTTGATGGGCAGTTTAACTGGGGCGGTTGCCTCCTAAAATGTAACGGAGGCGTTCAAAGGTCACCTCAGCGCGAATAGAAATCGCGCATCGAGTGCAAGGGTATATGGTGGCTTAACTGCAAGACATACATGTCGAGCAGGTGCGAAAGCAGGACCTAGTGATCCGGCGGTTCGAATGTGGAATTGCCGTCGCTCAACGAATAAAAGCTACCCCGGGGATAACAGGCTTATTTCCTCCAAGAGTCCATATCGACGAGGAAGTTTGGCACCTCGATGTCGGATCACCCTATCCTGGGGCTGGAGTAGGTCCCAAGGGTTTGGCTGTTCGCCAATTAAAAGGGTACGTGATCTGGGTTCAGTACGTCGTGAGACAGTACGGTCCCTATCTGTTGCGGGTGATATGAAATTTGAGAGGATCTGATCATAGTACGAGAGGACCTGATTGGACGAACCTCTGGCGTACCGGTTGTCGTGTCAACGGCAGTGCCGGGTAACTAAGTTCGGACGGGATAAATGCTGAAAGCATATAAGCATGAAACCCACCTCAAAACAAAATTTCACAACTCTCATTTGTTTTCGCAAGAAAACAGTGGGTGTACGAAGGCCACATGCAGACTACGTGTTTGATAGGCAGAAGGTGTAAGTGGTGTAAGCCATTGAGCTGATCTGTACTAATTGGCCGTTTGACTTGACCATATTATTTGGTTTTATAAAAAGAACACGGAACAGACACAGAACAAAACACGGAACAGGCACGGAACAGTTCCGCGTCAGTTCTGTGTGTTTTTTAAAGTTCCGTGTCAGTTCAGTGGTTTTTTCCCGGTGGTGTTTCCGATGGGGCAACACCTGTTCCCATTCCGAACACAGAAGTTAAGCCCATCAGGGCCGATGGTACTTGTCGCTAATTCGCGGTCGGGAGAGTAGGTCGCCACCGGGATTTATTTTTAAGTCGCAGACAGTTGGGTCCCGACAAGTCGGTATTAAAAATCAAACCCAACCGAGACAAAGGAAGGTATCTTCTTTTGCATTTTCAAAGAAGATATTTTTTTTAATGAGGACGTTTAGTAAAGACTGAATATAAAGCCCATCATTCGGTTTCCATTTGCGTTTTAACAAGTTTTGGTAATAGTTCAGTCAGACTAAAAAATAGTCCTATTTCCGTATTATTTTTGTGGAGTGACACTGCTTGCGGTGTTACAATAACAGCACAAGTGCTGTCAATCCAAAATTTCCAAATCTCTCAGAATCATTAAACTGTTACTCAAAACTTAATTTTTACCATAGTAGGATGAGAAATATGAATGAAAATAAATCCAAAGATAAAATATTGAAAGTCAAACCACCAACTGATTACCCTCCAGAGGAAGGTTGTTACCTGCGTGGTAACGATTTTTCGCCAGTAGCGGTTGCGGTTATGCTAAATTACCCCCGAGAACAGACCCCACCTGAGATTGAACAGTTAATTAGGGTATCGATTGAAAAGGGCGCAGTTTTAGCCGGTACATTACAGACCGAGAATATCGGGATTGAGAAAATCGTCACTAACATCGTGGCAAATCCAAACATCCGATATTTAGTTCTTTGTGGAACCGAGGTTGCTATGCATAACTCAGGGGATGCGCTTAAATGCCTCCTAGAAAATGGTGTCAATGAAAGGCGTACCATTGTTGGTTCTAAAGCCATAACTCCATATCTTTTTAATATACCCCTTGAATCTATTAAACGGTTCAGAAAACAGTTAACATTGATAAATCTGTTAAACGAGATGAATCCCGAAGTTGTGGAAAAGGCAGTATGGTCTTGTTATCAGGAAGAACCAACTAAATTTCAGAATTACACACTCAATGATCCAGGGGCATATCCTGAGTCAGCAATATGTTCTAAGCTTACCTGTCGTATTAAAAAACCCCAGGAGATTGAAGATTGGGAGATTGACGATATCTTAAAACAAATAGGAGGTGAGTAAAAATGGCAAAAGCAAGATGTGGCCGAATTCTTAACGAGGACATTTACATAGAAGAAGGAGATAAAACTACATTGTACTTCATCAATCAACTCAGGGCTTATCAAGTGGTGTTAGCGGCACTTAAAGCCTTAGACCAAGATATCTGCCACGATGGGTGTAGTCTACCTTCAACAGTGAACAAAGTAGTTAAGAGATTGGATAAACTCAAAAACGACCTGGAAGTCTCAGATGTAGAGGCTGAGAAAAAAGAAAATCTGCTTTCAAAAGTAAACAAGTTTTTGGCAGATGCTAACAGGTTGCCCCAGGATACATCCCAAACTTGCCGAAAGTCGGCAGGGGAGTGTATAATCGGGTCGGGTTGCTTTGCGACAGGAGCTTTAAATCTCATAGATATTATTGAGCCAAAGGCTCCAAAAATCTAAAAAGAAAGTGGGTGATAAACATGCAGACAGAAGCTTTAGAGAATCAAATACAAGGGCTAAACATTGTGCTCGGTGCTCTTCAATCTGCCACAGGTGAGATCTGCAAAAACTGCATCGGTCTTGAAGGAGCAAAGACTAAGGTGGGTAAAATGTCAAAAAAACTCGGCATGGATTTGCAGGCTGCAGGGATTTGTTGTGAGAAGACAAAGGCAGATTTACAGGCTCGCATAGATAGTATTTCTAAGGCAGCCGAAGAACTTGAGGTAGCAGAAGAATGCGAATGCCAGAAGACTGCTAAAAACTGTAAGATGGGAGAAGCGTGTTTTGTAAATGCTGTAATAGAGTTGATGAAACTCGTCCAGTAATGTTTGTTCTCAGGCATGCGTGAGGGAGAAGGTTCTGCACTCTTCTCTTAATTCCCTTGAGCGTTACTTTCCCCTCACACTTTTTATAAATAATAATTAGGAGGTGCTGAAAATGAGAAAATATTATGTTTTTACAGCATTTACTTTGCTATTAGCCGCTATCAGCATAAATATGGCTTATGGCTGTTCTAATCGCGGGTTAGAAAAAGTCACTCTAAGAATTGAGGGAATGAATTCATCCTGTTACGCTCCGATTATGCAGGATGCTTTGTTGAAGATTGGAGGCGTTAAAAAAGCTTCTGTAAACTTTGAAAATGCTGAGGCATTGGTTGAGTTTGAGGCTGGCGAAGTTACCGTTGATCAGCTAATTCAAGTAGTGAAAAAAGCCGGTTATAATGCTCTGGTTAAAGAGACAGTCAATGAAGTTAAAGAAACAGTCAATAAATGTGAAGAAACTACGAATAAGAATATAAGTAGTACAAAAAGTAATTATCTACCTTTAATAATCGGGATATTTCTATCAATTGTGTTAGTTTTTGCATGCCTAAAAATAAAAGTAATCACAAGTCATAAGACTATGTTGAGAATAGTAAAGCAGGCATTCGCCACTAAGTTGTCCCTGATAATTGGCTTAGCATTTGGTATAATTTATGCTTTCATATACCTAACTCTTGGCCACAAGATAGCGTACACTATCAACGGCTGGGTAGTTAATATGACAGGATCGGATCTTCTGGCTGTTTTGGTTATGGCTTTTTTGATTGCAATTGTGATGGCACTTTTTACCTATGCTACTAAGAAATGTGGAATTAGCAAATCAAAAAAGTCTGGCGTTGGACTTTTAGGAATATTATTTGCATTACTTGTATCATTTGGCGCTTGTTGTGGACCAATTATTATTTCACTAATCGGCGTTGGAGCCTCCATGATTTTAGCTAAATATAGTGGTTTATTTGTACCTGTTTCCATTATTTTATTAGTAGGAGGTATAATTCTTAATATGAGAACTATAGAAAAAGAGGAAAAATGTGTGTGTTGTACCCCTGATGACGACATTAAATTAAAGAAAGAATGAGAGGAGGTGAAGAAACATGGCCGAACGTCTTTGTGGACTCACAGGCAAAAAGCTAAACTTTCCTGGGGATTGTAAGAAGTGCGAGTATCTAAAACCTCGGGGAAAGATGAACTGTTGCACCTATAAGGGACCTGTCAAGAAGAGTTGTTGCAAGTAATGGCAAACAAAAGAAGCGGGCTTGCAACTTCACTTAACCCGGGCTTTGCGGCTCCGTTCCACTTCGCCTAAACCGCCTGCGAGGGAATGGAGGGAATTGGAGGGAATGGGGACAGTCCCCTTATTTTCGCGAATTAAATCGCGAATAATTGCTCACGAATAAAGGCAAATATCACGAAAAAGGCGCGAATAAATATTCGTGATAGGAGCGAAGCGACAATGATTAAAACCAAACAGGAAAAACATGAGTTTGTAAAGTCGTTTGAAAAAGAAATAACGGCGGCGAAGAATTTTTGTTTTGCCGGTTATCAGGGTCTGACAGTTAAAGAACTTGAAGATTTAAGAAAAAAGGTGAAATCTACCAATGCAGAATTTCGTGTTATTAAAAATCGTCTCGTCGCAAAAGTTCTCAAAAATCTTACCTGCCCGCCGTTCGTCAGGCAGGAAATTGCTCATTTGGACGAGCATCTCAAAGGTCCAACCGCAATAGTTTTGGAAAAGGGCGACCCTGTTAAAACAATTAAAACGCTTTTCATATTCTCAAAAAATAACAATAAACTAAAAATAAAGGCAGGTTTTTTTGATAACAAATTTTTGTCAGCAGATGATATGATGAGAGTTGCATCTTTGCCTTCAAAAGAACAACTTATAGCACAGGTTGTTTTTGGTATATCAACGCCGCTTGTTCGTCTGATGAATGTCTTAAACGCACCAATGAGAAATTTGGTTTTGGTGTTGAAACAGGTGAAGTAAGATGTAAGAGGCATAGTAGAGTGTAAAACAGTCGCGGAACATATGAGTAAGTAAAATCCTTAAATATAGAAAAAGGTTTAAAAGACATTAAAAGATTGAATAATTCTTAATTCTGTTGTTAAATTGGGGGGTGGAAAAAATGGCTATAAATGGAAAAGACGATCTTTTGGAAGCAATTGCTAAAATGACCGTCATTGAACTGGCTGATTTTGTCAAGACACTTGAGGAAAAGTTTGGTGTATCTGCAGCCTCTTTTGCATCTGGTCCAGCGGTAGCATCTGCTGGAGTTGGAGTGGTAGCGTCAGAGGAAAAAACTGAATTCAATGTTGTTCTTACGTCCGCAGGTTCACAAAAAATCAACGTGATTAAGGTTGTGCGCGAAATTACAGGATTAGGTTTAAAAGAATCTAAAGACCTTGTTGATGGTGCGCCAAAACCAATCAAAGAGAATATTCCAAAAGTACAGGCAGAGGAAATAAAGAAGAAACTTACCGAAGCAGGTGCAACCGTTGAAGTGAAATAATATATCCAAACAAGGATACTGAATAACTACACCAAACACAATTTAATATTTGGTTAAGTTTGATCAGCGTTCGGTTTGTATTCTGGTGTTTGCGAACGGAGTGAGCATAATGAAGAGAGTCAATTTTGCTAAGTTTTCGTCGATCATTGATTTGCCAGACTTGCTTGAGGTTCAGAAAAATTCTTTTAAGGAGTTTTTGCAAGAAGATGTTCCAGCGGATAAAAGAAAATTGACAGGACTTCAGGCGTCGTTTCTCGACGTTTTTCCTATTAGTTCTTCGAATGGTGAATATACACTCGAATTTCTTTCCTACGAATTAGGTAAACAGAAATTTACAGAAGAAGAAGCGCTGCTTACCGATTCAGACTATGCCGTTCCTCTTAAGGCGATATTTCGACTTCTTGTTCGACAAGAAAAAGGAGATCCGAAAGAAATCTCCGAGCAAGAAATCTACGTCTGTGACCTTCCTTTGATGACCAAAAAAGCAACATTCATTATAAACGGTGTTGAGAGGGTTGTTGTGACCCAAATGCATCGTTCCCCTGGTGTTATTTTTGAAAAAGACGAAGAAACACCAATTTCAATTTACGGTAAATCTCTTTATTTTGCCAGAATTATTCCATATCGTGGTGCATGGGTAGAACTTGAATTTGACGATAAAAATATTCTTTGGGCAAGGATTGACAAAAAGAAAAAATTTCTTATCACTACACTTTTGCGCGCCATAGGAATTGAAAATGATTCTGATATTTTAAAATTTTTTTATAAGAAGGAAGAGATTTTGTTGAACGACAAAGTCATTGGACGAATTATTGCTAATGATATAGTTGACACCAAAACAGGTGAGATTTTAGCAGAAACAAATCGTTTCATTACAAAAGATTTATTAGCAACACTACTTTCATCTGGACTAAAATCAGTTTTCGTTATAATCACTGAAGTTTCTGTGAGGGAATCGGAAAAGTTAACCGCGAAAGATATGACAATTTCAGAAACACTTGCATTGGATAAGATTAAGACGAGAGCCGATGCAATAATGTATATCTACCGTCAGAATCGAGCTATGGAGTATGTAAAGCCCGATCAGGCGACAGAATATTTTGAAAATTTACTATTAAAAAATCCGAAAAAATATGATTTATCAAAAGTTGGTAGGTTTAAGATAAATAGAAAATTAAAAAATGTTTTTGAAGAACTCGGTTTTGAGTTATCAAAAGAGACCAAAAAAACCCTAACAATCGAAGACATAGTCGCAACTGTAAAATATATTATAGATTTAAATAATGGAATTTCTAACAACGATCGTCAGATTGACGACATAGATCATCTTGGCAATCGACGAATACGAGCAGTTGGTGAACTTTTAGAAAACCAAATACGAATAGGTCTCGCACATATGGTTCGACTGACAAGAGAGAAGATGAATTCTTTTGACCGCTCGCAAGCCACACCGCGGAACATTCTCAACACTCAGCCAGTCATTGGCATTATAAAGAAATTTTTCGGCTTAGGGCAACTGTCTCAGTATATGGATCAAATAAATCCTTTAGCAGAACTTACACATAAAAGACGGCTTTCGGCACTTGGCCCTGGCGGTCTCCATAGAAAGCGCGCTGGTTTTGAAGTGCGAGACGTTCATTATACTCACTACGGGAGAATTTGCCCGATTGAAACCCCTGAAGGAGCAAATATTGGATTAATAACTTCGCTTGCCTGCTATTCAAGAGTAAACGAATACGGGCTTTTAGAAACACCTTATAGAAAAGTGGTAAATTGTAGAGTTACTAATGAGATTGATTACTTAACTGCTGATAAAGATGACGATCTTATTATTGCGCAGGCAAATTCGCCTATTGATGAATCGGGAAAATTTATTTTGCCACCTATTTCAGCTGCAAAACAAGCGTCAAGATTGCAATCAGATGGTGGGACTACTATAAACAGTATTTCTTGTCGACATGGTGGTGAATTTATTTTTGTTTCCCCCGATAAAATTGATTATATGGATATTTCGCCACTACAAGTTGTTTCAACCTCCGCTGCACTTATACCGTTTTTAGAGCATGACGATGCGAATAGAGCGCTTATGGGTTCAAACATGATGAGACAGTCAGTTCCCATTATAATGCCTGAGCAGCCAGTAGTCGCAACAGGCATTGAAGATAATATCGCAAAAGATACGATGGCAATTGTTGTATCAGAAAAAAACGGAGAGGTTTTAAGTGTCGATGCTAATCAAATTGCTGTTAAAGACAAGAAAACGGGTGAGATTGACATTTACAAACTTAAAAAATTTGAGAGGTCAAATCAAGATACCTGTATAAATCAAATACCAATTGTCAAAAAGGGAGATTTAGTTAAATCAGGTCAACCGATTGCCGATGGTGCGTCTACAAAAGATGGTTCTTTGGCTCTTGGTAGAAACGTATTAGTTGCTTTTATGTCGTGGGAAGGATACAATTTTGAAGATGCTATTATATTATCTGAGAAATTAGTTAGAGAAGACGTTTTTACATCTATTCATATACAAGAGTTTGTTGTTGAGGCACGAGATACAAAAATGGGTCCCGAGGAAATAACAAAGGATATACCAAATGTGTCAAAGGATGCGTTATTAAATCTCGACAATGATGGCGTTATTGTTGTCGGAAGTGATATTGTTCCTGGTGATATTTTGATTGGAAAAATTGCACCAAAGGGCGATCAGCAAACAACACCTGAGGAACGACTTTTAAGAGTGATATTTGGCAAAAAATCTGAAGAGGCAAAAGATGTTTCACTTTATGCTCCCCCTGGTGTCTATGGAAAGATTTCTGATATTAAGATATTTGAAAGAAGAGAAAGGTTATCTAAAGAAGAAATGAAAAAACAGATAACAGGTATAGAAGCGAAATATAAAAAAGAAATCGAAACAGCTAAAACAGTTTACGATGAAACAGTAAGGGCAATTCGAAGTTCGAAGTCTAAAGATGAAGATCAAAAATCTACGTCCGAATGTTTACATCGAGGGTCAAGTAAGGAAGGATTGGCAAAAGCGAAAGATCTTTTCAAAAAACGATTGGAAGAAATAAAAAAAGCTGAAAAATTTGAAAAAGAAGCTCTAAAAAATAGCGATGAACTTCCAATAAGCGTGAATAAAATTGTCAAAGTTTACATTGCAACCATTAGAAAAATTCAAGTTGGTGATAAAATTTCAGGTCGTCATGGCAACAAAGGAGTGGTGGCAAAAATTCTTCCAACAGAGGATATGCCATATCTTCCCGACGGTACACCTGTTGATGTTGTAATATCACCACTGTCTGTTCCGTCACGAATGAATGTAGGTCAGATTTTAGAGATGATGCTCGGTTGGGCTGGTATTCAGATGGATTATCAGGCGATATGCCCTGTGTTCAACAGTGCGAAAGAGAATGAAATAAAACAACACATAGCACTTGCAAAAGAATATCTAGTATCTAAAGGAGTAAGAAATGACTTTTTGCCAGACAACAGTTGCCGCATCACGCTTTATGACGGAAGAACTGGCATTCCTTTTTTAGAAAAAGTCACAATTGGATATGCCTATATTATGAAATTAGCACATCTTGTAGACGATAAAATGCATGCTCGTTCAACAGGTCCATATTCGCTTATAACAAGACAACCACTTGGTGGCAAAGCACATGGTGGTGGACAAAGAATCGGAGAAATGGAAGTATGGGCGCTTGAAGGTTATGGTGTTGCTCATACTTTGCAGGAATTCTTAACTGTAAAAAGCGACGATGTAATAGGTAGAACAAAAATGTATGAGGCAATAATAAATGGTAAACCAATAACCCAAATGGGAACACCAGAGTCATTCAAGGTTTTGGTGAAAGAATTACAATCGTTGTGTTTAAATATAGAATTATTGAAATAAGAAATCGTGGAATAAATGCGGAACCAAAACGCAAAATAGCAGCGGAGTTAAAATACAGAGCTAAACCGTGGAACATTTAGTGCCAGTTTTGCGTCGGCTTGGTGTGTTTGTGGAGTAAATAATGGCTAAGTTCATCAAAAATCAATTAAAAAAAATGTCATTTTTGAAGTCGAAAAGAAAAATATCTCCGCAATTAAATTTTGATGAATTCAGCAAAATCAAAATTTCTCTCGCATTTCCAGACATTATTCGTTCATGGAGTTATGGTGAAGTGAAAAAACCAGAGACAATAAATTACAGAACATTTAAGCCTGAGAGAGATGGTCTTTTCTGTGAGAAAATATTTGGACCTGTTAATGATTGGGAATGTAACTGTGGAAAATACAAATGGGTCAAACACAAGGGCATTGTATGTGACAGATGTGGAGTTGAGGTTACAGAATCTAAGGTTCGTCGAGAGCGGATGGGACATATTGATCTCGCTACTCCTATTGTACATATTTGGTTTTTAAGAAAGAATCCTTCTAAAATCGCAACCCTTTTAGATATGAAACTTTCAGATATTGAAAAAATTACTTATTATGCACAGTATGTTGTCTTGTCTGTTACACAAACGGATCATCCTACCCAAGAAGACTCCGCCGGAGAGGAAAAAAATTCCACCTCGAAAGATAAATTTCCATTGTATGAAAGACAACTCATAACTGACGAAGAATATCAAAAATATATGACTGACCCAGAGTACAGCAATAAATTTAAGGCTGGAATAGGTGCAAGTGCCATCTTGGAGTTAATAAAAAATATTGATTTGTCAAAAGAAGCAAAAAAAATTAGTTTCGATATCACTAAAGAAAAATCTGAAGCGAACAAAATTAAACTTATTAAGCGACTTCGTCTAATAAACGGGTTTTTAAAAAGTGGAATTAAGCCAGAGTGGATGATTCTTACAACAATTCCAGTTCTGCCGCCTGATTTAAGACCTTTAGTTCCTCTTGAAGGTGGTAGATTTGCCGCATCGGATTTAAACGATTTATATAGAAGAATAATAAATAGAAATGGCCGTCTTCGTCATTTAGAATTGCTAAATTCACCTAAACTTATGATTCACAACGAAAAACGACTGTTGCAGGAAGCAGTCGATTCGCTTATTGAAAATGGCGCCAAAGGGAAATTTGTAACAGGTGCTGGCAATCGTCCATTAAAATCGCTTTCAGACATTATTAAAGGAAAAACAGGTCGTTTCCGTCAAAATCTTCTTGGTAAGCGAGTTGATTATTCTGGGAGAAGTGTTATAGTTGTTGGCCCAGAAATGAAATTACATCAGTGTGGCCTGCCTAAAGAAATGGCTCTCGAATTATTTAAACCATATATTATCAGAGAAATAATAAATCGCCAGTTAGCAACATCGCTGAAAGCTGCAAAAAGATTTTTGGAAAAACAGAGACCAGAAGTCTGGGATATATTAGAGATTATAATAAAAAATCATCCAATTATGTTGAATCGTGCACCTACTTTGCATCGTCTTGGTATTCAAGCATTTTATCCAGTTCTGATTGAGGGTCGCGCTATACGACTTCACCCCTTAACTTGTTCTGCGTTTAACGCAGATTTTGATGGTGACCAGATGGCAGTTCATATTCCACTCTCAGTAGAAGCGATTAAAGAGGTTAGTGAAAAAATGCTTTCAACTCAAAACCTACTTATTCCTTCAAGCGGGAGACCAGTTGTTTCGCCAAGTCAGGATATAATCGTTGGATGTGCTTACCTTACAAAACCTAAAGACGGCGTTCCGGGTGAGGGAATGGTTTTTTCGGATACTGACGAGGTTTTATCTGCATATCAAAATGGGCATATTGATCTCAATGCGAAAATAAAAGTAAAAGGAATAAATAAAATAAAAGAGAAAACAGAAAACAATCAAATAAATTCACCGCAAAAAGCACAGGAAACAAGAAAGCAAGAAACAAAAAATTGGATCGACTATACAACCGTCGGTAGAGTGATATTTAATACTGTGATTCCTATCGAACTCGGTTTTGTTAATAAATCGATTGGAAAAAAAGATGTTGCTAATATAGTGGAAGAATGTTTTAAAAAATTAAGCAACGAGAAAACAGTTTTGCTTTTAGATAAAATTAAAAAAATAGGTTTTCATTATGCAACATTATCTGGTTTTTCAATTTCTGTTGACGATCTTGTTATTCCAGAAGAAAAAACAAAAATAATACACGAAGCACGTGAAAAAGTAAAGGAGTTTGAAAAACAAGCAACAAAAGGGATTATCACCAATAAAGAAAGATATGAGAAAATTATTGACGAATGGACGAGGGCTACAGATAAAATTTGCGATTTAATGTTTAGTAAAATGGAAGCACAAGAAAAAGCTCCATACAAAGAAACTGAGTCGAAATTTAACTCAGTTTTTATTATGTCAAATTCTGGTGCTAGGGGATCGCGTGCACAAGTGAGGCAGTTGGGTGGTATGCGTGGACTTATGGCAAAGCCTGCAAAACGATTGACCGGTCAAGTAGGTGAGATTATTGAGCAACCAGTTGAAGCAAGTTTCCGTGAAGGACTTACTATTTTAGAGTATTTTATTTCGACTCACGGTGGAAGAAAGGGACTTGCCGATACAGCACTTAAAACATCGGAAGCTGGCTACTTAACTCGTCGTCTGGTTGATGCGGCACACGATGTTATTATAACAGAAGACGATTGTGGCACATTAAATGGAATAAAAGTAGAAGCTATTGTTTCTGGCAATGATGCAATAGAGTCGCTATCTGAAAGAATTGTTGGAAGATGTGCGCTCGATAGTATTGTTGGTGTTATCCAAACTACCTCGAAGGATGGTGAAACTATCCAGAAACACCCAGATGAATATAAAGAAGAACTCATATTAAAAGAAAATGATATAATAACGCAAAAACAATCAAAAATGGTATCTCAAGCTGGGATCGAATCTATTAGAATTCGCTCTGTTTTGACGTGTGAAACAAAAAATGGTGTTTGTGCAAAGTGCTACGGAGTTAATCTCGCAACTGCTAAATTAATAGAAAAAGGCGAGGCAATAGGAATCGTAGCAGCACAGTCTATTGGTGAGCCAGGTACACAGTTGACATTGAGAACTTTTCACGTTGGCGGAACCGCATCTAGAATTGTGAGAGAGGCAAATATTGTCGCGGAAAAAGATTCAACGATAAAGTTTTTCAATTTAAAGCATGTTATTAATCGTTCAGGAAAAATAATAGTTGTTTCCAGAAATGCTGAAATGCAACTTATTTCAAGTTCATCCGACTTAACTAATCGGATAGGCAAGTCGAAGAAGATTTACAAGCTTCCATATGGAACAGAAATAAAATTTATAAAAGATACAAAAGTCATAAAAGGTACAGTAGTTGCGTCGTGGGATTCCTATACACTTCCTATTATAACAGAACATTCTGGTCATATTCACCTTAAAGACATTACTGATGGATTAACGATGTCTGTAGCAGAAAATAAGGCTACACAACAGAAAGAACGAGTAATTATTGAACATCTTGGAATAAGAATGAATCCGCAGATAGTAATAATTGATACGCATTCTGCAAAAAAGGTTGCAGCATATTCGTTACCAATTGGGAGTCACCTTGTTGTTGGTGATAATCAGCCTGTCGAAAAGGGAGATGTTATAGCAAAAATTCCACGCGAGCATGCAAAAAGTAAAGATATTACAGGTGGACTTCCGAGAGTTGCTGAACTTTTTGATGCAAGAAAACCTAAAAATACGGCAATTATTTCTGAACTTGAAGGAATAGTTGCGGTTGGTTCTAACGAGAAGGGAACCATCGTTACTGTTAAAAGCGAATCAGCAACGGAGATAGAATATAAAATTCCACAAGATAAACACTTGATTGTTTACGAGGGTGACAGAGTAACAGTTGGCGAAGCATTAACCGACGGTTCCATTGATCCTCATGATATACTGAATGTTTTGGGTGTTAAAAATGTTCAAGAGTTTTTGGTTAACGAAATCCAGGAAGTTTATCGTCTACAAGGTGTAAGCATCAACGATAAACATATTGAAGTTATTGTTCGGCAGATGTTGTTAAATGTTAAAATAGAAAAATCAGGTGACAGTAGTTTTCTCGAAGGTGAATTTGTAAATAAATTTGATTTTGATGCAGAAAATAAAAAAATTGAATCGAAGAATGGTGTGCCAGCTGAAGCAAAATTTGTGCTCCTTGGAATTACTCGTGCAGCACTTTCTTCGAGATCGTGGATTTCTGCCGCTTCATTCCAGGAGACATCAAGAATTTTAACAAATGCAGCTGTTCACGGTGCGATCGATAATTTAGTCGGCTTAAAAGAAAATGTTATTATCGGTCATTTAATTCCTGCTGGTACAGGTTTTAATAAAAGCACAAATACGCGTGAATAAAAAAATGTAAATGTTCGTGTTAAATCTATAATAATTTATTTTTTCAAAAAAGTGCTTGACAAGTTTTACGTTATTTTGTACAATCAAAAATTCATATAATAAAAATAGGATTAAGCGACGGAGATTAAGAATTGAGTAGTAAAACTTAATCTATAATGCCCTGTTAAAAACGGGACAACCTAATTTTTATTATTAATATTAAATATGTTAACTGTAAATCAATTAGTCAGACATGGAAGATTAATGTTAGGTCGGAAAAGTAAAACTCCGGCGTTAAATGGGTCACCTCAAAGAAGAGGTGTTTGTACAAGAGTTTATACAACTACACCAAAAAAACCAAATTCTGCTTTAAGAAAAGTTGCAAGGGTAAAATTAACAAGTGGTTTTGAAGTTACTGCTTATATTCAAGGCATTGGACACAACTTGCAAGAACATTCAATTGTTCTGGTTAGGGGTGGAAGAGTTAAAGATTTACCTGGTGTAAGATATCACGTAGTAAGAGGAACACTTGATGCGACGGGCGTGGCAGATAGAAATCAGGGTCGCTCAAAATATGGTGCAAAAAAATCAAAGAAGGGTGCGGTAAAAACAGAAGCGGCACGGCCAGCGTAAAGACCAAATCATAAATCTAAGATCTAAAATAAACAGCGATAGTAGGCTGATATAAAAATACGGCGATATGTTTTTTCGCATAAATATATCGACCGGTATTTTCAATAACGACTTCACAATTTATAGGTGTTAATATGAGCAGAAAATCAAAAAAAATAAAAAAAGAACCAGCTAAACCTGATTACAAATATAATAGTTTGATCGTGTCACGTTTTATATATGACATGCTGAAATGTGGGAAAAAATCTCATGCTGAAGCAATTTATTATGGTGCGATGGATATAATAAAACAGAGGTCAAAGCAGGAGCCGATGACAGTTTTAGAGCGCGCGATAAAAAATGTAAAACCACTTTTAGAAGTAAAACCACGTCGTGTTGGTGGAGCAACATACCAAATCCCCATTGAAGTAAAGCATGCTCGCGGTATTGCTCTTTCTGTCAGATGGCTTTTAATGTATGCAAGACAAAGGAAAGGCAAATCGATGGCCGAGCGATTAGCGTTAGAAATAACAGATGCTGCTAACAATACCGGTAGCGCAATTAAAAAAAGAGAAGATTCTCATAAAATGGCTGAGGCAAATAAAGCGTTTGCGCACTATAGATGGTGATAAAAACAGAATCGGGAATCATATGCCTGTTTTAGAAATGGAAGAAAAAAAGACGGACAAAACAAAAATGAGCGATTTATCAACTATTAGAAACATTGGAATTATAGCACATATAGATGCAGGTAAAACAACAACTACCGAGCGTTTACTTTTTTATAGCGGAAAAATTCATCGTATAGGTAATGTTGATGAAGGAACCACAACTACCGACTGGATGGAGCAGGAGCAAGAACGCGGTATAACCATAACTTCTGCTGCAATAACATGTGAATGGCTAGGGCATACTATTAACGTTATAGATACTCCTGGTCACGTTGATTTTACCGCAGAAGTTGAAAGATCGCTACGTATTCTTGACGGAGCGGTTGTTGTTTTTTGTGGTGTAGGTGGTGTTCAACCGCAGTCTGAAACAGTGTGGCGTCAAGCAAATAAGTATAAGATTCCACGAATCGCTTTTATCAATAAACTCGATAGAACGGGTGCAAATTTTTTCAATGTTGTTAAGGCGATGAAGAAAAAACTCAATGCAAATCCTATACCGTTACAAATACCTATCGGTATCGAAGATAAATTTTCTGGAATAGTTGATTTAATAAGAATGAAAGCATTTCAATATACAGATGACCTTGGTGTAAAATTTGAAGAAATAAAAATTCCACATGATATGGATTCTATCGTCAAAAAACATAGAGCGAAATTAATTGAGATAACTGCCGATGTCGATCATGATGTTATGCATAAATTTGTATCAGGGGTTGGCAAGGTTACGGAGAGTGAAATAATCAATGCGATAAGATTATCGACGATTTCAGGAAAAATAGTTCCAGTCTTATGCGGTTCTTCTCTAAAAAATAAGGGCGTTCAATTTTTGCTCGATGCAATTACTCTATATTTACCTTCGCCAATCGATGTATTATCTACCGATGAAACAAATCCCGATGTTGGACACGCAGGAAAGGTCAAAATTGTTGCCGATGAAAAAAGACCAATGTCAGCACTTGCATTTAAAATCCAAACAGACCCGTTTGTTGGTCGTTTAACATATATTAGAGTTTACTCTGGGGTTATTAAAAGAGGGTGTTCTGTTTATAATTCGACACGCCAAATACGAGAAAGAATATCAAAGCTCGTAAAAATGCATTCTAATGACCGCGAAGAGGTTGATGAGGTAAAAGCGGGTGATATAGCGGGTGTTGTTGGTTTCAAAAAAACATTTACAGGTGATACACTTTGTGACGAAGAAAATCAGATAATTCTTGAAAATATAAAATTTCCAGATCCTGTTATCTGGCTTGCGATTGAACCTAAAACCAAGTCCGATGAGGAAAAACTTTCTAAAGCACTTTCAAAACTTTCCGAGGAAGATCCAACATTTAAATTTAAAATAGATGTCGAAACAGGGCAGACGATTATTTCTGGAATGGGTGAACTGCACCTTGAAATCCTCGTCGATAGAATGAAACGTGAATTTTCTGTTGTAGCAAATATAGGTGCACCTCAGGTTGCTTATAAGGAAACAATAAAGAAATCTGCCGAAGCAACAGGAAAATTTATTCGACAGACTGGTGGCCATGGGCAATATGGGCATGTCGAATTATTAGTTGAACCCAACTCGAAAGGAAGTGGTTTCGAATTTATAAATGATATTAGAGAGGGTCGTATTCCGAGAGAGTTTTTTTCATCAATTGAGAATGGAATTGTAACAGCTCTTGAAACAGGTGTTTTAGGAGGATTTCCCGTCGTTGATATTAAGGTAACACTTTTGGACGGCTCGTATCATGAGGTTGATTCATCGGATATTGCTTTTAAGATGGCAGCATCAATTGGAACAAAAGAAGCAATTAGAAAAGCAACACCATCTTTATTAGAACCAATAATGAAGTTAGAGGTAATCACACCAGAGGAATATCTTGGCGATATTCTCGGAGATATAAACTCTCGTCGTGGAAGAATCGAAAACATTTTGGCAGATAAGGGTGCTCATTCAACTTTGCATAGTGATCATTCTGTTGGTGGGATTCATACGATTGATGGGCATATTCCATTAGCGTCAATGTTTGGTTATTCATCATCGCTGCGTTCATTGTCGCAGGGGCGAGCAACTTATACGATGGAACCAGCATTTTACGAGAGCGTTTCTGAAAAATTAGCGCAGGAAATTTTGGGAATAAAATAAAAAAGCAGAATTATGAATGAAAAGGGCGAATAGTGAATGAAAAGGCAATGCATTATTCTGTCGTAAGGAGGTTTTTATGGCGAAGGAAAAATTTGCGAGGACAAAGCTGCATGTCAATGTTGGAACTATTGGTCATGTTGATCATGGAAAAACTACACTAACGGCAGCCATAACGAAGGTTCAGGAGAAAAAAGGTTTCTCAAAGTTCGTCAGTTATGACGAAGTTGCCAAAGCATCGGAGTCACAGGGTAGGCGTGACGAGACAAAAATTTTAACCATCGCTATAAGCCACGTTGAGTATGAGACAGAAAAAAGGCATTATGCTCACATTGATTGTCCTGGGCATGCCGACTATATTAAAAATATGATAACAGGTGCTGCTCAGATGGACGGTGCAATACTTGTTGTTTCAGCATCAGATGGTCCTATGCCTCAAACCAGAGAGCATATTCTTCTTGCTCGTCAGGTCAATGTTCCACATATTGTTGTTTATCTCAATAAAGTTGATACAGTTGATGACCCAGAACTTGTTGATTTAGTTGAAATGGAAATAAGAGATCTTTTGAAAAAATATCAATTTGATGGAGACAAAGTTCCGATTATCAGAGGAAGTGCTCTCAAAGCGATGCAAGGCGACACAAGTGAATTAGGGGAACCGTCGATTTGGAAACTAATGGAAGCAATAGATGCTACAATTCCAGATCCAAAACGCGATATAGATAAACCATTTTTAATGAGCGTTGAAGATGTTTTTACAATTACAGGCCGAGGAACAGTCGCAACAGGTAGAATTGAGCGCGGGATAGTAAAAACTGGCGATGCGGCTGAATTAGTGGGAATTCAGGAAACAAGAAAATCGGTTGTTACATCAGTCGAAATGTTTAGAAAAATTCTTGATGAGGCTCAGGCTGGTGATAATGTCGGTGTGCTTTTGAGAGGGATTGAGAAGGGTCAAGTAGAACGTGGACAGGTAATAGCAGCACCAGGATCTATTACACCACACAAAAAATTCAGAGGACAGGTTTATGTTCTTACGAAAGATGAAGGTGGAAGACATACCCCATTTTTCAATGGCTATAGACCACAATTTTATTTCAGAACAACAGATGTTACAGGTGTGGTCAATCTTCCCGAAGGCGTTAAAATGATAATGCCAGGTGATAATGTTGAGTTTGTTGGCGAACTTATAGTGCCAGTTGCGATGGAAAAAGAACTGCGTTTTGCAATTCGTGAGGGTGGACATACCGTCGGAGCAGGTGTTGTAAGTGAAATAATTGAATAAGAAAGGTTGGAAATTGAATATATTTGTAGTTGGTTTTGTAGTGAGTGGTCTTTAGACCACTCATCTTTAGACCGTTCATATTTTACGATTTTTAATTCACAGAGATTATTATGGCGAAAACAGAACAATTGGTATCAATTTTAGGCGGGGATAGAATAAGAATTCGATTGCAGACATATGATCATAAAACGCTTGATCAATCGCTCCTTGAAATAATTCAGGCAGCAAGGCGTACAGGTGCATCTATTTCCGGTCCCGTTCTTTTGCCCACAAGAATAAAAAAATATACAGTGCAGCGTTCGCCGCATTGCGATAAAAAATCACGCGAGCAGTTTGAGGTGAGAATACACAAACGACTTGTTGATATAATACATCCGACACCTCAGACAGTAGATGCGCTGATGAAATTAGATCTACCAGCTGGTGTGGATGTGGAGATAAAGGCGTAGAATCGAAAAACAGATATAAAAATTTTGTGTCAATTTAGCGTGTTCGCGGTGTAAACAATGAAATCAATCGTAGGAACAAAGATCGGTATGACACAAATATATTTAAATAAAGGAGAGGCGATTCCTGTGACAGTGGTTTCTGCGGGGCCTTGCGTCGTTACCCAAATCAAAACAATTCAAACAGATAAATATAATGCAATTCAAGTGGGCTATTGTCCTACAATAGAAAAAAGACTCAATAAACCACAGCTTGGCCATCTCAAAAAAGCCTGTGCAACCGACACAAAATTGTTTAAGGTTTTGAAAGAATTTCGCATTGATGATCCATCTAACTATAAATTAGGTCAAGAAATAAAATGCGATCTTTTTTCCGTTGGTGATTTTGTAGACGTGACAGGTATTTCAAAAGGGCATGGTTTTCAAGGTGTTGTTAAAAGGCATGGTTTTGCCGGTGGCCCTAGTACTCACGGACAGTCGGACAAACAGCGTGCACCAGGTGCCATTGGCCCACAGAGACCGCAAAAAGTAAGAAAAGGTTTAAGAATGGCAGGCAGAATGGGTGGCATTGGTGTTACTATTCAAAAATTAAAAGTTGTAAAAATAATTCCTGAGAAAAATATTTTGTTGGTGAGAGGCGCAGTACCAGGTGTAAGGAATGGGCAGGTTGTTATATCTTCTGCTGTAAAGAAAACTAAGGTTTCTTCCGTGGTTCCTAAAAAAGAAGTTAAAAAAGCAAAAAAATAGATGTTTACAGAAAAACAAAAGGATTTGTAAAGTCGGAATTATAATCTTATAAAATCAAGACGTGGAGAAAAATATGAATAAATTTTGTCAAAGTTGTGGAATGCCGATGAAAAAAGATCCGCAGGAAGGCGGGACAAATTCTGATGGTACTAAGAATGCTGACTATTGTAGTTTCTGTTATCAAAAAGGAGCATTCACACAGCCCAATCTAACAGCAAAACAGATGCAAGATTTTTGTATTGAGAAAATGCGGGAAATTGGAATGCCAAAATTTATAGGCTGGTTGTTTACTCGAAATATTCCTAAATTTAAACGTTGGAAGAAGTAAGCCAACTAAAAGTGGTGTATAAAAACTGGAATTGGAAATTGTGAACGATTTTGCAATTCGTGGTATTGGAAACTGAATGTAGCTGCGAAGTCTCCTTGCTATTTCGCAGTTTACGGATGTTAATATGGAAATAGATATTTATAATATAAAAGGTGAAAAAACTGGAACTATAGCACTACCTGAAAATGTTTTTGGTGCGAAGATAAATATTCCACTAATGCATGAAGTAGTTACATGGTATCTTGCAAATTCTCGGCAGGGAACACATTCTGCAAAAACACGCGCAGAAGTTTCTGGTTCTGGTAAAAAACCGTGGAAGCAAAAAGGTACTGGTCGTGCACGCGCAGGAAGTATTCGTTCGCCGCTGTGGCGTCATGGTGGTATAATTTTTGCAAAAAAGCCAAGAGACTTTTCATATTCAATGCCGAAGAAAAAAGTTCACATTTCTCTTTTATCAGCACTTTCTTCAAAGGCAAAGGATTGTTCGATTATAGCATTAGATGAGCTTAAAATAGATGTGCCGAAAACAAAATTGGTTGCGAAAATAATATCCGTTTTAGGCGGGAATAACAAAGTTCTTCTTGTGTCAAAAAGAGATAAAACGCTAAATATGGCATCAAGGAATATAGCAAATTTATTTTTACATGATGTTAACGATTTGACAACTTATAATGTTTTAAATGCAGATAAAATAATATTCACAAAAGAAGCTTTGGACAGAATAGCACAGGGATAAGTTGCAGGCAATAAGAACTAAGAAACTTAATATTTAAAACGAACTGGGCGAGTGGTTTAATCCTATTACTATGAATTCTTTCGATATAATAAAAAGACCAATTATCACAGAAAAAGCGACGAAGTTAAAAGAAATCAACAATAAATATGAGTTTGTTGTTGAAAAAAATGCAACAAAAGGGCAGATAAAAGAAGCGATTGAGCAGTTATTCAAAGTTAATGTTGAAAAGGTTCATACTGCTATATTGCCAGGGAAATTAAGAAGGCAAGGTGCACACGCAGGTTATAGAAACGATTTTAAAAAAGCGATTGTGGATATAAAGAAGGGGCAATCAATAAAGATTGTGGAAGGTGTCTAAGAGACAGAGTATAGCGATTGGCAAGATTTAAATTAACAACATTTCACATTAGTCGGTAATTAATATGGGTATAAAAACATACGTACCATACACGCCGTCGAGGCGGTTTATAACAAGCGACGATTTTTCAGATGTAACGAAAAAAACTCCTGAGAAGTCACTGCTACTTCCATTAAAAAGAACAGGTGGTAGAAATAATACAGGACATCTTACCGTTCGACATCAGGGCGGTGGTCATAAGAAGATGTATCGAATAATTGATTTCAAAAGAGATAAAAGAAATGTTGTAGCCGATGTTATTGCTATTGAATATGATCCAAATCGTTCTTCGCGAATAGCGTTAGTTAAATATCCAGACGACGAAAAAAGATATATTGTTTGTCCGCTCAATCTCAAGGTCGGCGACAAAATTGAAAGTGGAGAAAATGTAGAAATAAAAATTGGTAATGCATTGCCGATTTCAAACATACCGTTAGGAATCGAAATTCATAATTTAGAACTTATTCCTGGTTTCGGTGCAAAACTCGTTCGCTCGGCTGGCGGTGTTGCACAGATTATAGCAAAAGAAGGTGATTTTGCACACATAAAAATGCCATCTGGCGAAGTAAGAATGATTTCGCTTAAATGTTATGCGACAATCGGGCAAATAGGAAATCTTGATCACGAAAATATTGTTTTAGGTAATGCTGGAAGAAAAAGACATCTGGGGATTAGACCGACAGTTAGAGGAACGGCCATGAACTCAGTTGATCATCCGCATGGTGGTGGTCGTGGAAAATCAAAAGGCAATAATCAACCACAATCGCCGTGGGGTCAGCCCGCGAAAGGTTTCAAAACCCGTTCAAAAAAGAAATGGACCAATATGTATATTGTTAAAAAGAAACCCAAGGGAGTAAGATAACGCACAAATAAAGATATTTGAATATTTGAGTAGTAAATGGAGTGAACAATGTCAAGATCAACAAAAAAAGGTCCATATATTGACGAGAAACTTTTTAGCAAAGTTGAAAAACTCAACAGTATGGGAAAAAAAGTTCTAATTAAAACATGGGCGCGAGCATCTGTAATTCCACCAGAGTTTGTAGGTCATACATTTGGCGTTCACAATGGTAGAAAATTTATATCAGTCTATGTAGTTGAGAATATGGTAGGTCATCGTCTCGGTGAATTTTCGTTAACAAGATTTTTCAGAGGTCACGGAGCCGCGCATACAAAAGAGGCGTTAGAAAAAACATAAGAAATAGTGTGTGTTTTGCTTTTTGTCTTTCGTTTCTCGTGGCTCATTTCTCGTTGTATCGTAAATTGAATGTATTTGTAGTAGGTTTGGTAGTGAGTGTTCTTTAGACCACTCATCTTTAGACCGTTCATATTTGATGGCTCGTTTCTCTGCATCTTGTTTCTTACGTCTCATAGTCACTTGTCTTATTACGCCTTACACTGGTATTTATATGGAATCAAAAGCAATACTAAAATTTGCGAGAAGCTCATATAGAAAAGTCAATCAGGTGCTTTCGCTTATAAGAGGCAAGCGGGCTGATGAAGCAGGCCATACTCTATCGTTTATTAAGAAAGGCTCCGTTTCTCTTATACAAAAAACATTGAAATCGGCTATTGCAAATAGTGGTCATCTTAAAAACCCAGAATCAATTTTTATTAAAAAAGCATTTGCTACAATGGGTCCTCCGATAAAAAGAATGAGGCCTGGCGCAATGGGTAGAGGTAATCCTTATAAAAGAAAGACCTGTCATTTAACAATAGTGGTTGGAGACAGTAAGGGCAGAAAATCGTAAATCGTCGATTATTTATTATTCATTTTGTAGTTCATAGGTGTTAATATGGGACAAAAAATTCATCCAAAGGGTTTAAGATTAGGTTATGTTGCTGATTGGGATTCTAAATGGTTCTCGCGTCGCAACGTGGCCGATCTAATAGAAGAAGATTTTCATATAAGAAAGTTTGTGAAAGAACGGCTAAAATTTGCTGCTGTTTCAAAAATTATCATTGAAAGAGCAGGAAAATATCTGAAGGTTAACATTTTTTCCGCCAGACCTGGAATTATAATTGGAAAACGTGGTGCAGATATCGAATCGCTTAAAAAAGAAATTGAAAAAATTTCAGATAAAAAAACAATTGTAAACATAATGGAAGTAAAATCGCCTGGAGCAAATGCTCAACTTGTTGCTGAGGGTATTGCCTTTCAACTTGAAAAGAGAGGTTCTTATCGCCGTGCCATGAAAAAAGCGATTGAAAAAGCACTTGAATTGGGTGCTCTTGGCGTAAAGATTATGGTTGCAGGACGGCTTAATGGTAATGAAATTGCAAGAACTGAATGGTTAAGAGAAGGAAGAATTCCTTTACATACACTTAGAGCGGATATTGACTATGGCTTTGCTGAGTCACTTACAGCTATGGGAATCATTGGTGTCAAGGTTTGGATATTTAAAAAAGAACTCTTCAAAAGAACGGAAAAAGAAATGTTAGACGATGCGCGTCTTATTGAAAAACCGGAAGAAGAAATCGCTGAAATTAAAGATGAAAAATTGCCAGAAGTAGATAAAAAAATAATTGAAGAAGAATATGATAATATAGTCGTTGAAGGGGGCAGTGGGGGCGGTAGTAAGTGATAGGTGGTAAGCGGCAAAGTAGATTCGCCGCAAACGATAAGCGATAAGTTTTTTCTTAATCTTTACCACTTAATCCTTAGTACTAATTTCTGGTGTTATAATGTTACTATTACCAAAAAGAGTAAAATATAGAAAGCAGCAACGTGGTAGAATGAAAGGTAATGCCTCTGGCGGAACAGAGGTAAGCTTTGGTGAATACGGTATTATGGCACTTGAACGTGCATGGATTACAGCAAACCAGATCGAGGCATCACGAATTGCTCTAACTAGGGCAATTAAAAAAACAGGAAAGGTTTGGATAAGGATTTTTCCTGACAAGCCCTACACAAAAAAACCTGCTGAGACCAGAATGGGAAAAGGCAAGGGACTTGTTGAAAGGTGGGTTGCTGTTGTTAAACCTGGTCGTGTTATGTTTGAGATTGCTGGTTTAACAAAAAGCGAAGCGCAAGCAGTATTTAGACTTGTTGAACATAAACTTCCTATAAAAACAAAATTTTTGGAAAGAGGGCAATAGGGTAGTTGAGAATTGAGAACCGAGAGTTAAGAATTGTTGTAAGCGTTAGATATTAAAATCTATAGTTCTTAGTTTTCGATTTTCGATTGATTGATATGGCAAAAGAAAAAAAAGAGATAAATTTAAGAGAACTTACGGCTGACGAATTGTCAATGCATCTTGAGGAAACAAAAGAAAAATTATTTCATCTTAAATTTGGGCACAAAACAACCCCACTTAAAAATCCATTAGAAATAAGGCATTTGAAAAGACAGATAGCGAGAATTTTAACGATAATAAAAGGCGGCGGTAAGGAGCAGGGCGTTAAGGGTTAAGACTTAATCTTTAACAAGGCGAAGCAACTCAATCCTTACACTGATTTAATATGAGAAGAACAAAAACTGGTACTGTGGTTTCTGATAAAATGAATAAAACAAGGGTGGTAGAAGCGGATTGGGTTACACGTCATCCACTCTATCAGAAGATTGTCAACCGTAAAACTAGATATTATGCTCACGATGAGAAAAATGAGACACACATTGGAGACAAGGTCGAAATAATAGAAACGAGACCTTTATCAAAATTAAAAAGGTGGCGAATAGTAAAAAAGCAGGGTGTAGAATTTAGCAAAGTTAGTAGCTAAAATCTCTAATCAATATGATTCAAGAACGTTCTATAATGACCGTGGCTGATAATACTGGTGCTAAAAAAGTAAGATGCTTTCGTATGCTTGGTGGAAGTTACAGAAAACGTGCTTCGCTCGGTGATGTGATAGTAGCATCTGTGTTTAATGCGTTGCCAACAGCAACCATAAAAAAAGGCGAAGTGGTAAAAGCGGTAATAGTAAGATGCGTGAAAGAGACTCGGCGTTCCGATGGAAGTTACATAAAATTTGATGATAATGCTGTTGTTATAATAAATGATGAGCATGAACCGAGGGGAACAAGAATTTTTGGTCCAATCGCAAGAGAATTGCGTGAAAAAAACTTTTTGAAGATCATTTCATTAGCACCGGAAGTTGTGTAAAAATAGGGCGTGAGAAAGAGTAGGTAATAGAGTTTAGGGATCAATAATTTTAACTAAACCCTAACTACTACTATTCGATTATAATATGCATATAAAAAAAAAAGATAAGGTTATTGTTTTGGCAGGTAAAGATAAAAATAAAACAGGTGAGGTTCTGAAGATTTTTTCGGATAAAAAAACCGCAATTGTTGCAAAGGTTAATTTTGTAAAAAGACATACAAAACAGACGCAGGTGGATCCTGGTGGTATCAAGGAAAAAGAGGCACCGATTCCAGTTTCACGACTTATGCTTATTTGTCCAAAATGTAATAAACCAACAAGAGCGAAGTGGGATATTTTGTCCGCTACAATAGACAAACCCGACAATAAAAAGTCGCGTGTTTGTAGAAAATGCGGGGAAATGATTATATAAAAATAAGGGGTTAGAGAATTATAGAATGGTTAAAGTCGGTAATTTTTAACCACCTATTGCTCTCTGATATTAATATGGCGCGTTTAAAAGAAGTATATAAAGAAGTTATTGTTCCTGAGTTGATGAAAAAACTGTCACTAAAAAATATTCATCAAGTTCCGAAACTTAAAAAAATAGTAATTAATATGGGTGTTTCGGATGCCAGGGAAAATCCGAAGGCGATAGATATTGCAGCAGCGGAACTCGCTGCAATAACTGGGCAAAAACCACTTTTGCGTCGTGCCAAAAAATCAATATCTGCTTTTAAGTTAAGAGAAGGCATGCCTATAGGGCTTAAAGTTACTTTGCGTGGTAATAGAATGTACGAATTTTTTGACCGATTAGTTAGCATATCTATTCCAAAAATAAGAGATTTTAGAGGACTCGAACTCTCTAAATTTGACGGAAGAGGCAATTATAATCTGGGTTTGATAGAACAGTATATTTTTCCAGAAATCGTGCTTGATAAATCTGACAAAGCAAGAGGAATGAATATAACAATTGTGACGACGGCAAATAATGATGAATATGCAAAAGAATTTTTATTAATGATGGGAATACCTTTTAGAAAGATGGTAGGCGATAAATCGGAAAGGTTGTAAGTCGAAAGTAGTAAACGATTTTACAATTTACGGGTGTTAAATTATGGCGAAAAAGTGTCTTGTAATAAAACAAAGAAAAACTCCAAAATATTCTTCAAGAAGATATAACAGATGTCGTATCTGTGGTCGTCCACGTGGATTTTTAAGAGATTTTGGTTTGTGTAGAATTTGTTTTAGGGATTTTGCCCACAAAGGTTTGATTCCAGGGGTTACAAAATCGAGTTGGTAAGAGATAGTTTGCAAGAGGTATACGAATAAGTGCACAGAATAGATTAATCGAGCGTTTTGTTAATATTCGACTAACATTCGAGGAATAAGCGGAGTTAAATATGATTTACGATCCTATTTCAGACATGCTTTGTCAAATAAAAAATGCCACAAGAAGATCCAAAGAAAAAGTGGATATATCTGTTTCAAGTATAAAAGAAGGAATTGCTAAGGTTTTGAAGGAAGAAGGATATATTTTAAACTATAAACGGCTCGATGATAATAAGCAATGTATTTTAAGAATTTTTTTAAAGTATTCGCAGAATAAAAAGTCAGCAATAACAGACATTAAACGAGTTTCAAAATTATCAATGCGTGTGTATAAAAAAACTACACAATTGCCAAGGGTTTTAAGTGGAATAGGGATAGCAATAATTTCAACCTCCCACGGGCTGATGACTGATAAGAAGGCGAGAGAGGAAAATCTTGGTGGCGAAGTAATTTGTTACGTCTGGTAAAAATGGTCGTAGGTTGTAAATGGTTAATTGTTGATTAACGATTCACGGGGTTTATATGAGCAGAATTGGAAATAGTCCAATACCGATACCGAGTAGTGTTAAGATAAATATTGCTAATAACGAGATATTAGTTGTAGGTCCAGCTGGTAAACTTGCAAGGAAGTTTCATCCCGAAATTTCAATTAAAATTGAAGATAATTCTATTATTCTCAAAAGGAGTTCCGATGATTTCAAAGCGGTTCACGGAACAACACGTGCACATGTATTTAATATGGTGCAAGGGGTTGTTACGCCATTTGAAAAAAAACTCGAAATTCAGGGTGTCGGGTATAAATCGCAACTCGCGGGAAAAAAACTAACCCTACAAGTCGGTTATTCTCATCCAGTTGAGTTTAATATTCCAGATGGCGTAGACATTACTACTGATCCAAAAGGGCTTTTAATTACGCTTAAATCCGTCGATAAAGAAAAACTTGGAATGATTGCTTCACAAATAAGACAAAGCAAAGAGCCTGATTCATACAAAGGTAAAGGCGTTAGATATCTTGGTGAACATATTAAGAAGAAACTTGGTAAGTCGGCAATTGGAGTTGGTGCATCTGGAGCAGCAGCCACCGGCGGAGCAAAGAAGTAAGAAGAGTACAAATAGAAATACCAAATAGAGACACCAAATAACCATACTGAATTATTCGATTAAAGTTCGGTTTTTATTTGGGTGTAAGTAGAGATAACAATGTTAAATAAAAAATTACAAGCACATTCAAGAAGAAAGGCAAGGATAAGAAAAAAAATTTTTGGGACTGTTGAAAAACCAAGAATGGTAATTCACAAATCAAATAAATATATGTATGTTCAGTTTGTAGATGACTTAAATGGAAAAACCTTATTATCGATTTCATCATCAACGCTTAAATTAAAAAATGCTGCAAATATCGCAGCGGCTGTTTCTCTTGGTGAGGTAGCGGGTAAAAAGGCAGTTTCAATTGGAATAACGCAAGTTGTGTTTGATAGAGGTGGATATATATATCATGGAAGGGTTTTGGCATTTGCTGATAGTGCTCGAAAAACAGGGTTGAAATTTTAAGAGGCAGTGGTAAATAGTAGGGATTAAGAAAAAATTTAATTCTTAATTTTAATATTATGGATATAAAAAAAGAAATCGTTGTTTCGATAAATCGTGTGACGAAAGTTGTGAAAGGTGGAAAGAGATTTTCTTTTAATGCACTTGTTGTAGTAGGTGATTGTAATGGAATCGTTGGCGTTGGCTTAGGTAAGGCGAAAGAGGTTCAATCGGCAATTAAAAAAGGAACCGCTTCCGCTAAAAAAAATCTATTTACAATTTCTTTAAAAAATACGACAATTCCGCATGAAATCACGGGTATTTATGGTGCTGGGAAGGTTTTTATGAGACCTGCGTCTGTTGGCACAGGGCTTATTGCGGGTGGTGCTGTAAGATCTGTTTTGGAAGCAGCAGGTGTTAAAGATGTGCTTACAAAATCATTGAGATCGTCAAATCCATTCAATGTCGTTTATGCCACAATTGATGGTTTGCAAAAATTAAGAAATAAAGAGGACGTGGAAAAACTTTTAGGAAAACAGTTTTAGAAAAACAGTAAGAGGCAGTAGTAAGTTATAAGAAGTAAATTTTTTTTGATAGTTACAATTTACAACTTAATTCTGATTTTATTATGAATTTATCCGATTTAAAACCGAAGGTTGGTTCGAAGCATAGAAAAAAAATTATTGGTCGTGGCCGTGGTTCAGGGCATGGTGGTTCTGCCACAAGAGGTATGAAGGGGCAGAACTCACGTTCTGGGAGAGGTACTCGTCCAGGATTTGAAGGCGGACAAATGCCTCTTATGCGTCGTATTCCAAAAAGAGGATTTACAAATATTTTCAAGAAAGAATACGAAATAATAAATGTTAGTACACTTGAAGAAGTTTTTGAACCCAATACTGATCTTAACAAAAAAATTCTTATCGAAAAAGGGTTGATAAGAGGCAAGTTACCTTTGAAAGTTTTGGGTGCTGGTGAGCTGAAGAAACCACTAAAAATTACTGCTGACAAATTTTCAAAAAGTGCAATTGAAAAAATAAGGAAGACAGGTGGAGAAGCGATAAGTGCAAGGAGTAAGGAGTAGTAAAGTTAACAACTAACCTCTATCCCTTGATTTCTGACCCCAACCTCCAACTCTTGATATTAAAATGATTCAATCGTTTGGCGATATTTTTAAGGTTCCTGAGTTAAAAAAGAGGGTTTTGTTTACTGCGGTTGTAATTATTGCTTACAGGATTGGCGTAGCAATACCAATTCCTGGAATTAATATTGCAGCGTTTAAGGCATTTTTTGCCCAGCAAACAAACACACTTTTTGGATTTATGGATATGTTTTCAGGTGGTGCACTTTCGCGGCTATCAATTTTTACACTTGGAATAATGCCATACATCAATGCGTCAATCATTTTTTCACTTTTGCAAGTAACAATTCCATATCTCGAGAAACTCTCTAAAGAAGGTGAAACGGGAAGAAAAAAAATTACACAGTGGACGAGGTATGCAACCTTAATCCTTGCAATAATACAATCACTGGGCTTGACACTTTTTATGATAATGCCGATGAAAGCGCCTGGCGGCGAATCTGTTGTGATGAATCCTGGCACATTATTTGTTTTCATTACAGTTTTAACTATGACAACTGGTACCGTTTTTATAATGTGGCTTGGTGAGCAAATTACTGAGAGTGGTATCGGTAATGGTATTTCACTCATAATTTTCACAGGTATCGTTGATCGTTTGCCGTCCGCTGTTAAGAATCTTTTTTATATGATAAAAACACATGAGATGTCGCTTTTTACCGGTATCTTAATTTTAGGAGCAGTTTTTGCAATAATTGCACTTGTTGTTTGGGTTGAGACAGGTCAAAGGAAAATTCCGGTTCAATATGCAAAAAGAGTTGTCGGCAGAAAAATGTACGGTGGTCAATCAACCTTTCTTCCTATAAAGGTTGACCAATCGGGGGTAATCGCCGTAATTTTTGCTGTTTCATTGATGTCGGTTCCAATGACACTTGCACAATTTACACATAGTTCTGGTTTTATGAAAAAATTTATTGATTGGTGGATGCGTGGAACTATTTTCTATGAGATAATTTATGGCGCATTGATTGTGTTTTTCTGTTATTTTTATAATTCAATAACTTTGAATCCAAAAGACATTGCTGAAAATATGAAAAAATGGGGTGGTTTTGTTCCTGGTATGAGGCCAGGCGAACCAACAGCTAATTATGTTCAGTGGGTTTTAGCAAGAATCACTTTGGGTGGTGCTCTTTTTGTCACGTTTATAGCAGTATTACCCGATTACTTGAGAAAATTTGTGAATGTTCCGTTTTTTTTCGGTGGTACCGCACTTTTGATTGTTGTTGGTGTTGCACTCGATACTATTGGTCAAGTAGAGTCGCATCTTATAATGAGACATTACGACGGATTCTTAAAAAAAGGTAGAATTAAGAGTAGATGGTTTAACATTAAATAATGCGAGTAATATGAAACAAATAAACTTACTTATAGTTTGCATGGAGTAAACAATGAATCTAATACTTTTTGGAGCACCTGGTTCAGGCAAAGGAACGCAGGCATTGTCCATAGCGAAAGAAAAAGGGATTTCGTTTATTTCTACTGGCGATATACTTCGTGAAGCAGTTATATCAAAGAGTTCTCTTGGGCAAAAAATTGCTGAAACTATATCAAGAGGTTCTCTTGTTTCAGATAGTATAATTCTTGGAATAATTGACGAACGTCTAAGAGAAACCAATTCTAAAAACGGATTTTTGTTAGATGGGTTTCCAAGAACGCTTCCACAAGCAAAATTATTTGAAGGGTTACTTTTGTCAATCAAAGAAAAGATTGATAAGGTAATTTTATTAGATGTAACAGAAGAAAATATAGTTCAGCGAATTCTTTCACGACGAACTTGTAAAAAATGCGGTGCCAAATTTAATTTAGAAACGCTTCCGCCAAAAGTTGATGGTGTTTGCGATGATTGTGGTGGTTCGCTTTTTCAAAGAAGTGATGACACTGAAAAAATTGTCAAACATCGTCTTTCCGTCTATTATATTGAAACACAACCGCTCGCTGATTATTATAAAAACGAAGGTCTTTTGGTTACCGTTGACGGTAATAGACCTGTTGAAGAAATATCCAAAGAAATTGCTGCTATATTACACGATTATTAAAAAAGCAGGTTAATGGCAGGCTAAGGATTAAGAAACTTAATACTCGAAGAGAATGAAACAACCAGCTTAATTTCACTATTAATATGATTTGCATAAAGTCGCCAGATGAGATTATTGGCATGCGGAATGCCTGTCGACTTGCAGCAGAGGTTTTAGATACTGTTGGGAAAAATATAAAATTAGGAATATCAACAAAGGAACTTGAAACCATTGCCGCAAAAAAGATAAAAATACTTGGTGCAAAGTCGGTGTTTTTAGGTTATCATGGTTATCCTGGCGTAATTTGTACTTCAGTTAACAATGTTGTTATTCATGGTATTCCATCGACACAAAAACTTAAAGAAGGCGATATTGTTGGAATTGATGTCGGGGTTATTTTAGATGGATTTTGTGGGGATACGGCGAAAACTTTTACAGTAGGAAGAATTTTGCCAGAAGCAGAAAAACTTTTGAGTGTTTCCGAGTTGTCGCTAAAAACCGCCTTAGGAAAGTGTAGGGCAAATTGTCGTGTCGGTGATGTTTCAGGGGCAATACAAACGGTCGTCGAAAAAAATGGGTTTTCAGTTGTCAGAGATTTTGTTGGACATGGTGTTGGTAGACAATTACACGAAGATCCACAGATACCAAACTATGGAACGCCGGGCGTAGGATTGCGAATTCCTGAAAACTGTTGTCTTGCTGTCGAGGTTATGGTAAATCAGGGTGACTGGCACGTAAAAATACTTGATGATAGTTGGACGGTTGTTACGCTTGACGAAAAACTTTCGGCACATTTTGAGCATACTGTTTTAGTGAAAAAAGATAGTTGTGAAGTACTAACTAATTATAAATAAAAGTAGCAAATAAAAAATACTCGAACGAAGCACTGAATAGTTGTATCGAATCTTAATCAAATATTCAGTTCAGTTTGTTGTAATAAATTCGGTTTTCGTTTGAATATGGGTAAGCAAATATGCAAAAAGAGGAAAAAATTGAAGTAGTAGGTATAGTAAAAGAGGTTCTACCGTCGGCAATGTTTCGCGTTCAAACTGAAAATGGTCACAGTGTTATTGCTAGAATTTCTGGAAAAATGAGGATGAATTATATTCGTATTATTATCGGTGATAAAGTAAAAGTTGAACTTTCACCATATGATTTAACAAGAGGAAGAATTACTTATAGAGAGAAAGGAAAACAATAGGAGCGATTAAGGATTGAAAACTGGGAGTTGAAAATTTAATAAATCAAAAAATTCTTAATTCTTGGTTTGAAATTTGCAATTAGTTTTATCTTAATTCTTGATTGATTTTAAAATGAAAGTACGCTCATCAATAAAACCATTTTGTAAAAAATGTAAGATTGTAAAACGTAGCGGTGTATTGCATATTATTTGCAAAAATCCAAAACACAAACAGAGACAGGGATAGGGGCAGGGTGTAGGAGATTGGGTATAGTAAAATCAGTGATTTTTAATTACCTTTTGCTCCTTACTCCTTAGTGTTATTATGGCACGAATAGCAGGTATTGATCTACCAAAAGGAAAAAGAATAGACATAGGACTTTCCTACATTTATGGAATAGGGAGAGTTCTTGCAAAGGAAATTTTGGACGAAGCAAAAATTGATCCATCAAAAAAGGTAAAAGATTTAACAGAAATAGAGGTAGGAAAACTTGCAGGAATTATTTCATCCGATTATAAGGTTGAAGGTGATTTGCGTCGTGAGATTGTTAGTAATATTAAGAGGTTGCAAGAAATAGGAACATACAGAGGATCGAGACATCGCAGAAATTTGCCTGCCAGAGGTCAGAGAACAAAGACAAACGCGAGAACAAAAAGAGGAAAGAGAAAAACGGTCGGTGCGGTTAAAATGGAAGTTAAAAAAGAAAAGGAAGCGAAGTGAGATTGGTGACAGGAAAAAGTGAGTAGTAAAATCAATAGATTTTAATTACCGTTACAATCCACTTCCTAATGTTAATATGGAAGAAGAAAAATCAAAAGAAATTGAAGAATCAAAATTAAACAAACCAACAGTAAAAAATGACTCTGCTTCAAAAAAAGCAGCACCGGATGCCCATCATCTCGTAGCGAAACGTAAATCAAGAAAGAAATTAACTTCAACAAGTGGCAAGGTTTTTATTAAATCGTCATTTAACAATACAATTATCACAATTACTGACGACAAAGGTGATGTTATAAATTGGGCTTCAAGCGGTTCTTCTGGTTTTAAGGGGACAAAAAAAGGAACACCGTTTGCCGCTCAAATAGCGTCAGCAGGTTGTGCACAAAAAGCGGCCGAAATGGGATTAAAATATGTTTCGGTTTTTGTTTCTGGGCCTGGAAGTGGTCGCGAAACAGCTATAAGAGCATTGCAGTCGTCTGGTTTATCAGTTACTTCTATCAAAGATGTTACGCCTATTCCACACAATGGGTGTAGACCGCCAAAGCAAAGGAGAGTGTAAAAGAGGCAAAGCGTAGGGGATAGTAAAATTAATAATTTTTTAATCAACCCCTTATTTTTTACCTCTTAGCGTTAGTATGGCAAGATATTTAGGACCTAAATGTAGAAGATGTAGACAAGAGCAAATACCTTTATTTTTGAAAGGTGAAAGATGTGGTACGCCCAAGTGTTCCATCATCAAAAAGAAAGGGCCTCCTGGACCCCACAAAAAAATGATGAAAAAACCGTCTGAGTACTCTATTCAGTTGCGTGCTAAACAGCAAGTGAAAAGAATTTACGGTGTAATGGAGCGACAATTTAGAAGATATTTTTACAACGCATTAAAACACAAAGGTATGACAGGTTTTAATCTTTTATTGTCTTTAGAGATGCGGTTGGACAATGTTGTTAGACGACTTGGATTTTCGTCGTCGATTTCAGGTTCCAGACAGCTGGTTCTTCATAGACATGTCAAGGTCAACGATAAAATAATAAACATACCGTCGTATCAAGTAAAAGTAAACGATAAAATTCAAGTAGTAGATAAGCTTAAAGAAAGTCCGTCTGTTAAAAAAGCGGCAGATATGCTTTCAAAAAAAGGTGTATCACCATGGTTGTCGTTGGATCTCTCTAATTTATCCGGTTTGGTTATAAAACAACCATTAAGAGAAGAAATGTCCATTCCGTATGACGAGGAAAGACCAAAAGAACAGTTGATTATTGAATTATATAGCAAATAAAGAGGTAGTTGACACTATTTCGTTAAGTTCAGTTCGTCATTTCGAGCGTTTTTGTTTGTCATTGCGGGCGAAGCGAATGAAATGAGCGACGAAGCAATCTCGCTTTTAGCACAGAGATTGTCACGAGCCAATAAATCGGAAATTCACAATTCTTGATTCGAAATTTGCAATTAGTTTTATCTCAATTCTCAGTTTTTAATTAATTTTATAGGGGGTTATAAAAAATGCAGCTTCCCGATATAGTTAGGCCTCAGAAGATTGAAAAAAATATCTCTTCTGATTTGACTTGTGGAAAATTTGAAATTTCGCCATTTGAGAAAGGTTATGGACATACGGTGGGGCACTCACTTCGCCGTATACTTTTATCTTCATTGGAAGGTGCTGCTGTTGTAGCCACTCGTATAAAAGGTGCTTCACATGAATTTACAACACTGCCAGGGGTTGTGGAAGATGTAATGAGTATAGTACTAAATCTTAAAAAAATAAGATTTAAAACTTATGGTACCGATGAGCTTCAGACGCTTAAATTGTCGGTTTCAAAAGGCGGTGCAGTTTTGGCATCATCTTTCGAAACAAACTCAAATATAGAGATTGTAAATCCTAATTTTGTTATTGCTACGCTTGAAACTGGTGGAACCCTGGATATGGAAATTGATGTCGCGAAAGGTAGGGGTTATTTGCCCGCCGGAAAAAACAAAAGATATGGTCAGCCAGTAGGAACTATTTTTGTGGATGCACTTTTTTCACCGATTACCAAAGTTTTTTATGAAGTTGAAGCAACCCGTGTTGGTCAAGCAACCGACTACGATCGTCTAATTATGGAAATATGGACTGATGGTTCAGTAAATCCAGAAGATGCGCTTATTTTTTCGGCAAAACTTTTGAATGATTCGATCAAAGTTTTTATGAACTATGATGAAGACGAAAAGGTATCTCCACAGGTTTTAGAAAAATCGATATCTATCGAATCTAACGAATCCGATGAACCCTATAGTGATATTCTAAATCAGCCGGTTGAAATTATAGAGCTTTCAAACCGCGCAGCCAATTGTTTAAAACAGGCAAAAATAAAAACAATAGGAGAATTGGCTAAAAAGACGAAAGAAAAACTTCTTGTTTATAAAAATTTTGGAAAAAAATCTCTTGATGAGATAGAAATGAAACTTAAAGAAATGGGTGTTTCGTTAAAGGAGAGCGAAGAGCAGTGATGAATAATAGGCGATAGAGATTAGGTGCTAAATTTTTTAATCCCTATAATCTATAATTTAGTCCTGGTGTTAATATGAAAAATAAGAAGAACAGAAAATTAAACAAAACAACCGAGCATCGTTTTGCGATGTTAAGAAATATGAGTACGTCACTTATAGAAAATGAGTCGGTTGAAACTACTCTTGCTAAAGCAAAAGAACTTGTAAAATTTGCTTCCAAAATTATAACATTAGCAAAGAAAGGTGGTTTAACTTATAGGCGACGTGTTTTAATGGACATAAAATCACCAGATGCGATAGAAAAACTATTTGGCATTATAACAGAAAGATATAAAGATCGCCCAGGCGGATATACTCGCATTTATAAATTAGGTCGCCGTGTTTCCGACGGAAGCGAAATGGCAGTTGTGAAATTGGTAGAATAAAGGCAATTAAAAATTGAAAATTAAAGATTGTTTGTTTTAATTTTTTCGATTTTTAGTTTTTAATTGGTGTTTCTATGTTTGATTATTTTTTTTCACTTTTTTCAAATGACATGGGAATTGATCTTGGCACAGCCACGACCCTCGTTTATGTAAAAGGGTCTGGCATTGTTTTAAGAGAGCCATCAGTAGTTGCATACAACAAAGAAACGCATGTGATAGAGGCCATTGGTGAAGAAGCAAAAAAAATGGTCGGTAAAACACCTGCTTCAATTGAGGTAATAAGACCATTAAGAAATGGTGTCATTGCCGATTTTAATATTACCGAAAAGATGATTCGGCATTTTATTAAAAAAGTCCACAAAAGAAAAACACTTCTTCATCCAAGAATTGTAATTGGTATCCCATCAGGAATTACAGAAGTTGAACGTCGTGCTGTCCGCGAGGCAGCGGAGCAAGCTGGTGCTCGTGAAGTTTATCTCATCGAAGAACCTATGGCTGCGGCAATAGGTGCTGGTCTTCCTATTCACGAACCAACAGGCAACATGGTGGTGGATATTGGCGGTGGAACTACTGAAGCAGCGGTGATTTCTTTAGGTGGGATGGTTGTTTCCAGTTCAATTCGAATTGCTGGTGACGAGTTTGATGAAGCAATTATCTTATTTTTTAAGAAGACATATAATATGGCAATTGGTTACAAAACAGCAGAAGGTGTAAAAATTTGTATCGGCTCAGTTTTTCCGTTGAGTAAAGAGGAAACAATGGACGTTAAAGGACTTGATTTAGCACACGGCTTGCCAAGAACAATAAACGTTTCAAGTAAAGATATAAGATCTGCACTAATGGAACCCGCTAGATCAATAGTCGAGATGGTAAGAAATGTTCTTGAAAGGACACCTGCTGAACTTGCATCAGAATTAGTCGATAGAGGAATTGTGCTTGCAGGAGGTAGTTCTCTGATGCGAGGCATGACAGACCTTCTTTCAAAAGAAACCCATCTTCCTGTTTATCTTGCACAAGACCCCACGACCTGTGTCGTTTTAGGAACAGGCAAATACTTAGAAGAGATTGAAAACATAAAAAAAACGCGTGAACGGTTGGAATGAAAGAGGCAATTGAAAATTGAGGATTCTCAACTCTTGATTCTCAATTCTTGGTTGATTTCGTGTGTGTATAATAAAAAGTCCATTGTCTTACTTTCATTTTATTTAATAATATCTATAATAATTTTGAGTTTCAATGTTAGTCCCGCAGTCAAAGCGATGCGGGATTTTTTATTTTATATAGTCATTACACCGTATACAAAAATAAATTACATGGTTTCTTCTACTGGAAATCTTGGTACTAATTTAAAAGAAATAGTTAACGCTCATCAAGATCTTCTAAACCTTAAAAATCAGAATCAAAAATTATTGTGCGATTTAGTTAGATTAAAAGTACTTGAAGCTGAAAACAAAAATCTATCAGAACTTTTGGGCTGCAAAAAGAATATCAATCTCAAAACCACAATTGCTAAAATAATAGCAAAACCACCACAGCAGTATTATAAATCGTTAATTATTGATAAGGGAAGTGAAGACGGCTTGGTGGACAGTATGGCTGTTTTTGGATTTTATAAAGAAAAGTTTGGTGTTGTGGGGCAATTAACAAATGTTGAAAAAAACACCTCCACAGTTTTAATAATTACAAACCGTATTTCAAGAGTGCCAGGGTGTATTGTACCTGCATCTGTTGATGGAATTATTGTAGGTAGAGAATCAGATGAACTTGAAATGATTTGGATTTCTGCTGATAGTGAGATAAAAATAGGTGATGAGGTTGTAACATCAGGTGTATCGGATGTTTTTCCAGCGGGCATTCCTATTGGAATTATTGTGTCTATAAGTCCGTCGAGTCATCTTCCTTTCGTGAAAGCATCAGTAAAGCCATATATACCAGCGTTTCAATTGACGAACGTGTTTATTGGATAGCATTGAATAGCACGCGTAAAGAGACTGTGTTATAACTCTACTTTTGGTCATCTATGGAAAAGCATGTCAAGTAGAAAATAGCATCCCCTTTGTCAAAAATCAGCATCTTTTGACACGCTTCCTTCCCGCTAAACGGGTGGAGATAAACGAATATAAATTTGTAAATGACACCAATA
>JBDRIG010000105.1:0-2228 GCA_043816185.1 Elusimicrobiota bacterium
AAACTCAAGAAATCTGTTACCGAAATTGTGAAGTATTACACGCAGGGCTTATGGCAATCTCGGTGTTGAAGACAAAAGCGAGTTTACTTCGTCGCTCATTTCATTCGCTTCTCACAACGACGGCAAGGTCGCTCGCAACGACGAACATTTTGCTATTGTGACACAGCCTCAATTGCCTTTTAATTCTCAATTTTCAATTAATTCTTTTATTCCACATCTGCAAATGTTATTCTCATCATTTCTTCAACAGTTGTAATGCCCGCCAAAACTTTTCTAAATGCCGATTTTCTCAGCGTAGTCATCCCGCCTTCGATTGCTGCTTGTTTTATGACATGCGTAGATGATCTGTCGAGAATCAGATCTCTTATTTTATCATTGATTTCCATAACTTCATAGCAAGAAAGTCGTCCGCGATACCCAGTGTGTGAACAACTATCACACTTTTTCCCTCTATAAAGTTTTATTTTCTTTTCGCCACCTACTTCTTTTTCCGATAATCCTGATGATATTAAAACATCTGCTGGAACCTCGTATTCTTCTTTACAGTTAGAACAAATCACCCTAACCAATCGCTGAGCAACAACCATAATAACAGTTGAAGATGTTAAAAATGGCTCAATCCCCATATTATTAAGACGAGTAATGGCACCAGGAGCATCATTTGTGTGAAGTGTCGAAAATACAAGATGCCCAGTTAACGCAGCATTTATAGCAATTTCTGCTGTTTCAGTATCTCTAATTTCACCGACCATAATTATATCTGGATCTTGACGAAGAAAGGATTTCAATCCTGCTGAAAACGTTAGCCCAATATCTGCTCTCGCCTGAACTTGATTTATCCCTTCTAAAACATATTCTACAGGATCTTCGATTGTTGAAATATTAACATCAGGTTGATTCAGTGTTGATAATGTAGAATAAAGCGTGGTTGTTTTACCGCTTCCTGTGGGCCCAGTTACCAAAATAATCCCATATGGAATTTGTATATTTTTATGATATACCGCAAGCATCTCCTTCTCAAACCCAAGTTTAGTTAATTCAAGTTTTAAGGATGATGAGTCTAATATACGCATAACAATTTTTTCACCAAACGCTGTTGGAAGAACTGATACACGCAAATCCACTTCTTTGTTCAATACTTTTATTTTCATACGACCATCTTGAGGTAGGCGTTTTTCGGCAATATCAAGATTCGACATAATTTTCAATCTGGATGCAATTGCATTCTGAGTTTTTTTGGGCGGGGCAGAAACTTCATATAAAACACCGTCAATGCGATATCTTACCCGCAACGATTTTTCATATGGCTCTATATGAATATCTGATGCTTTGGTTTTTATAGCACCTGATAAAAGCAAATTGACTATTTTTATTACTGGTGCATCTTCACCAGCTGCTTCAAGTGATACTATGTCTTTACCAATATCGGGCCCTTCTACAATATCAACATTTGTATTAGCACCTTTTTCCTCCATATCCTTTACGATATTTTCCATCGACATTTTTACATAGTATTTATCTATTGCTACTTTTATTTCGGCCTCGGATGCAATAACCACACTTATTTCATTGCCGGTTATAAGCCGCAAATCATCGCTAGCAAAAACATTTAATGGATCTGCCATAGCAATTGTTAAATTATTACCATCTATTGCTATTGGTATGAGCATCTGATGCCGCACAATTGATTCAGGAACAGACTTTATAACATTTTCTGGGATTTCGCCATATTCGGAAAGTGAAATATATGAAACACCACACTGTTTGCCAAGAAATGCAAGAAGAACATCTTCAGTAATATATCCCAAAGACATTAATATTATACCAAGTTTTCCACCTTTTGCCTTTTGTTCTTTTAGCGCTTCTTGAAGCTGTTGTTGTGTAATAATTTCTACATCAGCTAAAAGATCGCCCAATTTTTTCTTAACTGCCATGTGTTTCATAACCATAATATATTTTTTGCCAGTTGTTTCGCCACGAGATTTCATCAAACTTCGCCTGAGACGAAACTACTCAGCAATTACCAACTATACATCTCTATCTTCCTTCTTTTATCCCCTATCCATCAACCACTGTTTATTTTGTGCTCAAAACTATTGTAAATTCGGTTCCTTTATTTTCTTCGCTATTAATTACTAATTTTCCGTTATGCGCATCGACAACATCTTTTACAATAGTGAGCCCCAATCCAATCCCTTTTGTTTTTGTCGTATATAGTGGTTCGAAGA
>JBDRIG010000106.1:0-5692 GCA_043816185.1 Elusimicrobiota bacterium
AGTATTATTTAGCATTATCGATAGTAGCAAAAGAATATACTCCGAATTTGAAAAATAAATATCCAGAACTCGATAGTTTTTTTGAGTATATACGACTAAATTACAGTATAAATCCAATATATTTAATATTAGAAGAGAAAGTAGTGACAGAAGATATTTTGCTCTGTTCAGCAGAGAAATTGGTAGATAGAGAACTCTTGTTTTTATCCACTATGGGCGAACATCTAAAAAGTTTTATTTCATTAAAAATGACATATGACGATTTTAAGTATTTTGACAAAAATGTTGATAAATTTAAGAAAGTGCTGAATAAATATTTTCAAAATAGTGAAACTGATGAAGTGGTAAAATTATTAGATGAAGCAGAGATTTACAAATTTTACAAAGCCAATATTGATAGAGATAAAATATTCTGTGATGTACTGAGTAAGGAAGTTGGAAGACCAAAAACAGAAAATAAAACAATCACCAGTTGCCAGTTGCCAGATGTCAGTTCCCAACCATCAACTTCTAATTCCAGCGATAATTCTAATTCCAATAATAACGATTCGCAATTTTCATATTCCTATTCCAATATCCTTTCTCACCTCAACGAGTTCAAAGAAATAAACATTGTGGTTGCAGGTGGATTTCATAGTAACATAGCAGGTGTGGCAGGAGAAACAGTTCAGGATTTAGGGCTCCTCGTCGATCGTCGATCGTCGGCTACCAATCGTCAGCAACAGGTTCGCGATTCCAAATTTTTGCCCACAACTTCCTATCCTTCGTATTTAACTATCGTTCCTAATGCCACAAAAGGGTATGACGAAACCGTGTATGAAAAAATAATGACTGGTACTAATCTTACTGAGTTTGCAAAATCCGCTCTTGCACCACTTTTTATAGGTGCTTTTGGTTTTAATAATAGTGCGGAAGTAAAAAATGATCCAAGATTTGTGAAAATAATCGAGGCAATGGTTGTAAATTTGGGCTTTGATGAAGCTTTGGATATAACAAAAAATATAGGTAGGGTAACGATTGGAAAAAACGATGATTATATACTCGAAGTAGTTATTGATGGAAAGACCATACTTACTTTTGAAAAGGACAGCAAAGGTGAAATAAATTTGTCCTCAGTAAAAACGGAGGGGAAGGATACTGAATTTGATGAAAAAGACAAAGTCGGACAGCAAAAAGATTCGACACAAGCGTCAGGCACAAAAGGCACAACACTACGTTCTTCTAACTTATTTGGTTTGGTTTTGTTATGGGCAATCGCCGCTCAAACGGAATCTGTTTTGTTAGGTGCTGGTGTTATTGTATATTTAGGTTACATTTTGTATAAAAAATTAACCAAATCTGGATCTGATGAGCAAATAAGTGAAGAAAAAAGAGCCAAATTAGAAGCACAAGTGGGAAGATTTGGCAGAGACTGGAGTATGGCAGCAGTTGTATTTTATACTACCGCTGCGATTATAATATTTTATCTTCTATTTGGTGGTGGTTCTTCTGTCAGTGCAGCGGAACTTTCGGGTATAAAAGATACATTGGGTTCTCAAATGTCTGATGGTCTTCTTTCAGATAGCATTATTGGCGGTTTAATTGCTGGAATAATCACATTGTTGATATATTTGACAAAATTTTTTGCTCCAAATTCAACTGATGAAAAAGGAAAACCCATTTCTCAGAAAAGTGAAAAAGAAGAAGCTTTGAAACAAACACTTATTAAACTATGTAGTTCTCAAGGATTAACAAAATTAAAAGAAAATCTGGAAGCAGGTGTAATTAAAGATGAAAAACATCTTGAAATGGTTGAGTTACTGCTCGATTTGAATCAAGGTCACTTATTTTTAAAGTGGGATAATCCACGTGTTAATGGCGATCGCAAAATAAAATTTTTAGAACAAGTATATAGATTAAATAACGGTTATCCAAATGGCATACGAGGATATTGGAATTCTGCAAAACGATTAGTAATTGAAGCAAAAGAAGGTAAAAATCCATTTGAAGGAATGACTCCAAAAATACCAACGATGATACAGATTTCCGAAGAGCTAGATGACAAAGAATCAAATAGAATAGAAAATATCGGATTAAAAGAGATTAATAAAGCAGGTTTTGTTTTAGTGGCTGGTGGTGTAGGTGATAGGTTGGGTTATCCAGGGATCAAAATATCAATTCCTGTAGAGATGGTAACATATTCAAGTTATTTAAAAGGATATATAGAGTCAATATTGGCTTTACAAAATAAGTCTAATAAATTAAATAATGAAAACAGAAAAATCCCATTAGTAATTATGACTTCTGACGATACAGATAGGATGACACGAGGGTTTTTAGAAAAAAACAATAATTTTGGTATGAATGCGAATCAGATAACAATTATCAAACAAGATAATGTTGCTGCAATTAACAGTATAGATGGTGATTTTGTGTGTGAAGAAGGTGACGTTTATACATTGCAAACTAAACCTCATGGTCATGGTGATGTCCATATGCTTTTACATAAGAATGGGATTATGAACAAATGGATAGAAGATGGACAAAAATATACTATGTTTATTCAAGATACGAATGCACAATCTTTTAATGGTGTGCTTTCTGCGTTAGGGGTTTCAGTGGAAAAAAAGTTTGATTTCAATTTTATTACGGTACCACGGAGTGCTGGTGAAGCCGCAGGTGCAATTGTTAATTTAGTGAATCCTGATGGAACAGAAACAACAGAAAATGTAGAGTATAATGAATTGGGGTTATTATTGAAAGCATCTTTTGGAACTGTGGATGTGTCTGACTCTCAAACAGGGAATTCTCCATTTCCAGGAAATCTAAATGTTTTTATTATTAGTAACGATGCTTATTCAGAAATTTTAAATCGTACACAAGGTGTAATCGGTGAGTTTGTAAATCCTAAATTAAATGAAGATGGAACTTTTAAGAAACCTACACGATTAGAGACAATGATGCAGAAGATTGCCTCCAAATTTTCGCCTGAAAAAGTCGGAGTTACAAATTTTGTTGATAAACGTCGTGTATTTTCTCCAACAAAAAATCCTCCAACCGAAGGGGCATCAAAACGCGATACAATGGTTTCTTCTGAAAGTGATTTTTATCAGAACTTTCGTAAATTGTTTTCTGCGATAGGGGTTGTAATAGATGTTGATGGTGAAGAAAAAGTTACTAAGTACGGTGAAAAATATAGAAGTGGTGCAAAAATTGTTATAAAACCATCGTTTGCTCAAACATATGAGGAGCTTAAGAATAAATTTAGTGGAGGTGAAATTAGTTGTAAATCGACGCTAGTAATTGATGGGGAAAATGTAACCGTTGGAAATTTAAATTTAGATGGAACTTTAATTATCCGTGTAGGGCACGGAGTATACTTAAATATTTCTAATCTTAGTGTAGAGAATGCTGGATGGCATCTTGTTGACTTAACCGAAGATGAATTAAAAGATATAAATATTCCAGCAGAGATAAGAATGCGTGGGCATAAATTAGTAAAAAAAGATCAATTGATAATAGAGATAGATAAACCTGGTTATTATGAAGTGGATGATAATGGAGTACCATATAAAATAAGCAAAACCCAAGTCACCAAAATAGCAGCAGAATTTTTACCGACGATAAAAATGTTGAAAGATAAAGGAAATATGGATGAATTAATAAGCGTAGTGCACAAAATGGGTTCTATGTTGCCGGAAAATGTAGATCAATACAAATCAATAAGTGTTATCGATAATATGGATAAAACGACAGATGAAGTAAAAGTGGTACTTGTTACAAAAAATGAAATTCCTGGAAGGCAAGGATTTGTGCTGAATACTGATGCTGTTGGTATTTTGGAGCAAAATTTAATAAAGAAGGGTTTTGTATCTAAAGAGTTTCTAGATAATTTGAAAAAAGAAGGAATTAAAACCATAATTGTTCAAGTTTGCGATGAATTTGAGATGAAAAAGAATCTTAAATTAAAAACAGAATTAGGTTTAACAGGTACGGCGATTCATGGTGATAAATATGAGAAACCTACCAGACACGAATTGATAATGATGGGTATGTTGCTGTATAATAATGGACAAACCGAAGCAGATGCCAACGATCTTGGTATGTTTGTCGCTGTTCTTACAGAATTAGGTGTTGTAGTTAAGGGAGAAATTGATATTACAGATTTGATGACCAAACCAGAAAAAAGAGAGGTAGAATTTATTAAGTTAAAAAGAAGATTTAATGAAAGCTTAACGCCGCGAGAATTGAATAAAGTGTTCTTGTTGCCTATTCTTCAGTGGGCTAAAATTACTGCATCTGGATGGAAAAATATTTTATTCCTATCATGGGATATGTTTAAAAATAGTATCAAAGGTTTCTTTACTCAAAAGTGGTTTGAACTTGCGGTGAAGAAGAATCGTGAAACAATCGAAAACGATATAAAGAAAAGTTTGAAATTGCTCGATATAAAGGAGTATGAAAAATTGCAACTTGAAGGTGTATCCGAATGTATATTTTTTGGGAAAAAAATAGAATACGAGTGGATATTGTATAAAGATATTAAAGGAGACAAAGAAATTGAAGAAACTCAAGCAAGGTTTAACAAGATAAAAGGAGTTTGTATAAATTTTGCAACTTCAATAGTAAAGGTTGGTGGAACGAGAACATTGTTAATGGTCCGACGGAAAACGACACCGCTAAATAGCATATCAGAGAAAAACCAAATAAAAGGAGTATTAGAGGTATCCAAAGAATTGGCGTTACATAAAATGTATGTGTACTTCAAAGGCGAAGGTGCTTGGCAGCAATATTTTGGTGTGAAGAAAGACGGTACAGTTGTTCTGATTGATCCTATAAAAGCAAGAGAAGTTTCCGAAAAAGATAAAAATCTTTCGCTATCGGTAATTCTTGGATTACCCGATTCAATAAAACCATATAAGTCGGAAATAGTAAAACATTGGGGTGGTGGAAAAAATCCGTTGGATTTATTATTCTATCGCACTTTCGAACTTATTAAAAAAAGTAAAAAAGAAGAGGAAGATTTGTTCAAAATGACAAGGATAACTTTGAGTCAGCAATAATTTGTAATAATCTGTTTTCATAAAAAGTTCACAAATTTTTCACAAGAAGTTCATAAATTTTTCACATGGGAAAAGTATGGATGTATGTTGTGTGGTTTTTCGTACTCATAATATAGAAAACCAAAAGTTTGTTGTAGGTATGAGTACACAGACCGCGTGCACAAGTGTTGCACTAACATGTTGAACTTGTTCTTATTAAGAACTATATTTACTTTCTATACAGTTTGTTGTATAGTAAAGTAAACAGTACGTAGAATAAATGATAAAATAAATAAGCAGTCTTCTCATTTGTAACGAAGTTTAATTGTTGGCAAGAGAATTGATGTCAGAATACATCGTGTGTGGTGAGAGTAGTGAGAATCGATATTCCCGACATTACTTAATTATATGAGAAACTATATAAAAAAGGTTACCATATTGATTATTCTGATTAGCCAATTAAGTTGGACTTTCAGTTCTGGTTTTTTTGTTGGGAACGAAAACAGAGAAAGCTGTGATAAAGTCTCTGCATTAGAAGTCCGCGGCTTCTCAAGTGTAATAAAAGTGGTTCACTCCAACTTAGTAGATTGTTTGAAAAGAGTAATTGAGTTGTCTTGTTTGGTCTCGCAGTTGCCCAATCCCAACAATACCAAAAAAGATGAAAATGAAAA
>JBDRIG010000107.1:0-13769 GCA_043816185.1 Elusimicrobiota bacterium
CGAGATTGCTTCGTCGCTCATTTCATTCACTTCCCGCAATCAGACTGTGTCGCAATCCATCTTTTATCATCTAGTGTTAGATTGCAGTACCATATTTTACTATTAGTTGCTATCTTCTATAAAAATGCAACTTTTTAGCTCGTTGCGACACAGTCTGAATGACAAGCAATGCCCTCACAATAGCTTTTCACGATTCATGAAATACGCTATACGCACGACGCACGACGATATACGAAAACTCCAACTTATTTTATTCCTAACAAAACCAGAAATGCTGTCAAAAAATAATCCGACACAAGAATCATAACCATTGAAATTACGACGGCTTGCGTTGTGGAACGCCCTACTCCTTCAGCACCACCCTCACATTTGAAACCTTTATAACAAGCAATGACAACAATAATCAAAGCAAAAAAAACAGATTTTATTAATCCATGAAATAAATCTGTAACTCGCATATAATCCAAAATATCGTTTCTATATACGGTTGAGGTAATCCCAAGTTTATAAACGCTAACGAAAAATCCACCAATTATTCCTAATATATTTGCAAAAATAGTAAGAATGGGAAGCATCACCACAATTGAAATAAATCTCGGCACTGCAAGATATTTTATCGGATTTGTTCCTAAGGTATATAGAGCATCTATTTGCTCGGTAACTTTCATTGTGCCAAGTTCCGCAGCAATCGCAGCCCCTACACGACCTGCTACAACTACAGCAGTTAAAACGGGACCCAGTTCCTTCACCATGGAAAAGCCAACCACACTTCCTATGTAAATCGGTTCGTTAAAGATATTTTTCGTCGAATATGCTGTCTGAAGTGCCAATACCATTCCAGTGAAAATAGAGGTGAGAGCAGTAACCGGAATAGACATAACACCTATTTGTACCATTTGATTAACAACATTTTTTCTATCGTATGTTTCGAAAAAACAACTATGAATTGTCTTCACCAACATTATAAAAACACATCCAATGTCATCGACAATTTGAATAAATTTTTTTCCTACAAAGTTAGCAATTTTCATTTTTGCAGAGTTTATCTTTTATGTCCAACTTTAGCAGGTACTTATTTTTAGCAAAATAAACTTTTCAGCCAACAGTCAAATAAATTTTCAATCAACTAAAGTCGAGTGTATATTCTCGGAATCCTTTTAGAAATTGATGTTACTATTTCATAATTTATTGTATTAGTTCTTTTTGCTACGTCTTCTACGGTAATTTTTTCTTTACCTTGGTAACCAATAATAACAACCTCGTCTCCAATGGCAACATTTTTTACATCGGTGACATCTATCATTGTCATATCCATACAAACCCTACCGACAACGGGCACTTTTTTGCCACGAACTATCATTTGGGCACTGTCTATCTGACGACTGACAGGTGAATTTATCAAACAGTTAGTAGACGGATTCGAATTGACTCTCAAAAAACCATCAGCGTAACCGATTGGAATTGTCGCAATTTTTGAAATTTTATTTGTAATAAAAGTTCTACAATAACTTATTGATGTATTTTTAGGAACTTTTTTAAGAAAGATAATTTTTGTTTTTAAGGATAATGCAGACTTAACCCCTACGACTGAATCTGAATTTTCAAAAGGTAAAAGCCCATAGATTAAAAGCCCTGGACGAACAAGATTAAAGTGAGAGTCTTTATATTTAATGATCGATGCACTTGCAGCAATATGCTTATATTTTATGGGTATTTTTTTGAATAACTTTTCGTCCAGTTGAACTCCGTTGGAGAATTTATGTATTTGTTTTTCGGTAAAATTTTCGTTTTCTACAGCACAAGCAAGATGTGAATATATACCGTCTATATAAATATTTTTCAGATTTTTGATTTTTTTAATTAGTGAAATAGCGGTAGATGATAATACTCCCAATCTTCCCATGCCCGTCTCAATTTTAAGATGTAAAGGAAGTTTTTTATTTTTATATTTTGCAAATTTATTAAAAAATTCTATCCCAGAAATACTTGCAATCGTTGGAATAAGATTATACTTTATTATCTCAGAAAAATTACTAAACGGGTATACACTTCCCAATATGAGAATATCTTTTTTTATGCCAGACGTACGAAGTTCTATTCCCTCTTCTATTGTTGCAACTCCAAAAATCTTTACTGCCGTATTTTCAAGTGCTTTTGCGACTTTAATCGCACCGTGACCATAAGCATCTGCCTTAATAACAGCAAGGATTTCAACATCACCACCTATAAACTTTTTTATAATTCCAACATTATATTTTATATTTTCTAAATTTATTTCTGCATATGTAGGTCTTAAAATTTTCATTCAAATGGAATCCTTAGAACTTTTTGCCGCATTTTCAAATCTTGTATAATCTTTAAAAAATCTCAACACCGTACTTCCTGTTTTACCATTTCTATTTTTTGCGATTATAATCTCAGTATCACTAATAGAACTTGATGCTAAAATTCCATCGGCTTTATATAAATCAGGATGATAAAGCATAAGAACAAGATCTGCGTCTTGCTCAATAGCACCCGATTCTCTCAAATCTGCAAGCCGCGGTTTACCTGCATGATCTCCCGTTCTTTTTTCTGGCTCTCTGGATAATTGTGAAAGTGCTATTACGGGAATCTGTAAATCCTTTGCCATAATTTTTAGTGAACGGGATATTTCGGCAATATCAAGCTGTCTATATTCTGAACGACCACTTTTGCCAGACATTAATTGGAGATAATCAATTATAATAAGATCTAACCCTTCTTTTTTAAAAAGTCGTCTGGCACGAGCTTTCATTTCAAGAACACTAATAACAGAAGAATCATCGATAAATACTTTTGTCGACTTAAACTCTCCAGCTGCGGTTGTAATACGAGTCCAGTCACTCCCTGTCATATAGGCGTTTTTTACACGGTCAGAAGGTACTCTTGCTTGTGAACATATAAATCTTGTCATCAATTCATCGTTTGACATCTCAAGCGAAAAAATTAAAATTGATTTTTTATGATGTATCGCTGCATTTTCCGCTATATTTAAACACAATGACGTTTTACCTGTCCCAGGACGTCCAGCAATAATTATAAAATTTGATTTCTTGAAACCACCTATCATACTGTCCAAATCACTAAAACCACTCGGTACCCCAGGTATATGTTCTTTTCTTTTGTGGATTTCCTCAATTGCATCAAGTGTTGGATCAATTAAATCCGAAACAGATATAGCACCTTTCATTTCTTTTTTTTCAGAGATATTAAATATCACCTGTGCAGCAGAATCCACTATTTCATTAACATCATCAATTTGACCAGTTGCATCATTTATAATTTTTCTGCCAGCATGTATAAGTTCTCGAAATATCGCTTTATCTCTAACAATTTTTGCATAGTACTCCACGTTTGATGCAACAACAACTACATCAATGAGGGAGGTAAGGTACACCGAGCCACCCAATTGTTCAAGCTGTGGATTGAATTTTATGCTTTCAGAAAGCATAAGAATATCAACATCACCTTGATTTTTATCGTATAATTTTAATATCTCACGAAAAATTATTTTATGCGGTGTCGTATAAAAATCATTCTCTGAAAGCATTTCCATAACAACCTCTATTGCATCTTTTTCGATAAGCATAGAGCCAAGAACTGCTTTTTCTGCTTCAAGCGAATGCGGTATTATAATATCGGTAAGATTATTGTTTGACATATTAACACAAATGTTAGGGATTATGAACTCCGAACTTACTTACCACTTAATCCCATCTCTCTATTTCTCTACTTTTTTAACTATCAAGATTTTTATCTTCGCAGTTACTTCTGGATGGCTGTAATTTACATCCTGATATGCAGGATGAACTTTTACAACAACATCGGAAGCCCCAAGTTCTCTTAATGGGCCTGAAAGTTGAATTGATTTTTTGTCAATATCGAAACCTTCTATTTTGAGTGCTTCTGAAATATCGGAAGAACCGACGGAACCAAAAATCTTATTTTCTTCTCGGGATTCAACTTGTATTGTTATTGAAACGGACGAAAGCTTCTTTGCAAATTCAGTTGCATCTGCAAATTCCTTTCTCTGCTTTTTAGTAATCTTTGCTTTCTCTTCCTCAATAATTTTCAAATTTCTCTCATTTATTTCAAAAACAAGCCCTTTGGGAAAAAGAAAATTTCTCGCATAACCATCTTTTACAGATTTTATATCCCCAATTTTTCCCAAACCATTAATCTCCTGCCTTAAAATAACTTTCATTATTTACATCCTCCTATGATAATTTTATTTCTATGACGATACGTCGATATGTAAAAGAATAAAAAAATCGATATAGTTATACGTCGATATGTGAAACCATACCATCTTATCTACTATCGCTCTATTTCCATATCACCCACTTTTTTCCGTGTTTTCTGGTGATAACTCCGCGGCATTCTTTTTTTTCTTCCTGAAATCAAACCATATATCTAATACACTTAAAAATACCGCCAATGGTGAGTATAAAATAAAAGCGATATAGGAAAGAATGAGCATCGCTTTTGACCTGCTGAAAAAAAACTTACACAGCGCTAATCCGCCAATAAAATAAAGAAAAAAAATCAGATTAAAAATGTTTTCCACGATTTGGAAAAGAACAGCATTTTTTACCTGTCCAACGGTTACCAAGCCTGTATGCTTAAAAACGATATAAAATAAAAGTGAAAATATAAATGCAAATATAACTACTTCTGGCAGTCGCCATTTTTCAAACGATGGAAGTTTTTTTAAATTTAGATTAAACTTATCTGCCACCAGTGATAGAAAAATATAGGAAAGGACCACTATTACAATAACAAAAATTACGATTATTGAATAGATGTTCCTTGTAATAATTTCCACAAATGCAGCAGGAATATCTTTTGGAAGATTTACAACAATTTTAGGATCTATCCAAGAAACCTGAAAACCGTTAATAATAAACAACAAAACAACTGTGATTGATATAAGTGATATCGTAATACAGGAATCCACAACTATCTGCCAACAATTTCCTTTTCTTTTTATCCCAGAATATAAAAGTAACGAATTAAGAGCTACAAACAAAATAAAAACAAAAGAAAGGATATCCCCGAGATAAAAGGAATTATAAATTATAACAGTTGGTATAATAATTCCTACAAGCCCCCATAAAATTCCACTTTTAACAAATAAGATTGTAAGTGATATTGAGGATAATGGAAGAAAAAAAATTCCCGTAATAGGAATTGTAAGGCTTAGTATGAAAAAAAGGAACGAAAAAGATGCAAATAGAAAAACTTTTTTTATTGCAAGCATATAAACATTTTTTTAAAAGATGGACGGTCCAAAGACCACTCACTGTAATCAATATCGGATTCTCAATTCAATATTACAAATTGACAAACGGAATAATTGCAATGTTTCTTGCTCTTTTTATGGCTCTTGTTAAAACCCTCTGATGCTTCACACATACGCCTGTAAATCTTGATGAAAAAATTTTACCCTTCTCAGAAATATAATTTTTTAGAAGTCCAATATTTTTGTAATCAATTTCAATCTTGTCAGCGCAAAAACGGCAAAATCTTTTTTTTAGCTGCTCTTTTTTTGAAAATTTTCCAAAGGATTTTTTTCCGCCTTTTTTTGTGTTTTTTTTCTTATTAACCAACATAACTCCTCCTTTTAACATCGGTAACAAAGATTAAGTGATAGGGATTAAAAAAATCTAATTCTTAATTTTGTCTCTCTATTTGACGTCTCAAAATGGCACTTTTTCTTCTTCTTTGTCTTCTGACAGTTTTGATGTTAATCCACTATCATTAGACGATTCGTTACACGAAGCATCTATATCTCCTTCATCAACCTTACCTGCTTTTTTAGGCATAAGATGAAGTTTTTCGCCGATTACAACAATCTTGCTTTTTTTCTGCCCATCTTTTTCCCACGTATCTTGTTTCAGACGACCTTCAACAACAATACTATCGCCTTTATGAACATATTTTTCACATATTTCTGCCGATTTCCCAAAAAAAGTTATGTCAACAAAACAGGTTTCTTCTTTCATATTTCCATCGGAACCCTTAAATCTTCTATTAATTCCGACGCCAAAACCTGCCAACGGGGTTCCGCTCGGTAACATTCTTATTTCTGGGTCTCTCGTAACATTACCCATTAAAATAACTTTACTAAAACTTGCCATAATTCCCCCTTAACTTAGTAACTTAATTTGATAACATGTTTATACACTAAATTATAGTGTATCATTACATCAACATATCGCCGTTGCTATCTTATACTGCCACGTCACTTATTACTGTATCGCCAGTTTTAACTTCCGGTTTTTTTTCCTCTATTTTTGGTTCAATTTTTTTCTTGGAAGATTTTTCTATCTTAATAACTATGTGCTTTATAACTTCATCGCTATTTTTAAAAAAATTCTCAAGAATGCTTACAACACGACCTTCGGAAGAAAACTGCAATAAGTAATAATTGCCTTCTTTGTTTTTTTTAACCGGATAAGCAAGCCGTCTTTTTCCCCAACTATCCGATAAAATAATGGTACCATTGCAAGAAGATATAATCCCATTTACTTTTTCCAATACCTCTGCAATCTTTTCATTTGTTAATGTCGGTTTCATAATAAAAACCGTCTCGTAATTAACCATAAACACCCCCCTAAAATTAAAGATTAAGTTGGTCGTTCGCTTTCTTTAAGAATTAAGTTTTTCTTAATCCTTACAACCTATCACTTAATTCTATTTTTTATCGATACAACTATTCTTTGTCCACAAATTTATACTTTATTTCGCCAGGCTGAATAAGCCCAAGTTTTCTTCTTGCCTCTCTCTCAAAATATGCTGGATTGTTTTCAAAATTGTAAAGCCGAAGTTTTAAATTTCTGCTTTCTGTTTCAATTGCTGTAAATTTTTTATTTAATTTACCAAGCATTACTCTCTGAGTAATTACGCTTCTCATTCCCTTATTGCCAAAAAGAATCAAAACTATTAAAATTACAGCAACAAAAATATATGTTTTTTTCTTGTTCACTATGTTAGAAAATATCGATTAGAAAATATCAATCGATGCGATAAAAACAAAATTATAGATGTTTGTTCGCTACAAAAGATTTGTCTAAACATATTTAATACTACTTCATTAGGTTCAATTTGTCATTGAGACTGTGCCACAATAACAAAATGTTCGTCATTGAGACTGTATCGCAATCCATCTTTTACCATTTAGTGTTAGATTGCAGTACCATATTTTACCATCAGTTGCTATCTTCTATAAAAATGCAACTTTTTTAACTCATTGTGACACAGTCTCATTGCGAGAAGCGAATGAAATGAGTGAAGCGAAGCAATCTCAAACTTCAACGTCAACACCGAGATTGCCACGAGCCGATAAGATCGGCTCTCACAATGAGACACTTTATAACATTACACCATGCTGTTCCTACTGGGCATGTAAAAAATTTGATTTTCCGTGGGCAATATTTAACATTTACCAAACTTGGCATCTTTTCCCAGTTCTTCTTCAATTCGCAACAACTGATTATATTTACAAATTCTGTCGGTACGACTAGCGGAACCGGTTTTTATCTGACCTGAATTTACAGCAACAGATAAATCTGCAATAAACGAATCCTCTGTTTCTCCTGAACGATGCGAAATTACCGTCGTATAGCCTGACTTGTGAGCCATCTGAATTGTATCAATTGTCTCTGTGAGTGTTCCTATCTGATTGAGCTTTATCAGAATTGAATTTGCTGTTTTTTCGTTTATTCCTCTTTGTAGACGTTCAACATTCGTGACAAATAAATCATCGCCAACAATCTGAATTTTTTTTCCAAGTTTGTCTGTCATCAATTTCCATCCAGCCCAATCATCCTCCGCAAGACCATCTTCAATTGAAATAATAGGATATTTACTGACGAGATTTTCATAAAAACTTACCATCTGTTCGGAAGTCTTTATTTTGTCGGTTTTTTCTCCTTCCAAAATATACTTGCCATCTTTAAAAAATGAAGAGGCGGCAGGATCAAGTGCAATAAAAACATTTTTTCCGCAATCATATCCGGCTTTTTTTATTGCCTCAACTATACTTTCAAGTGCCTCTTCGTTTGAGTTAAGATTTGGAGCAAAGCCACCTTCGTCACCAACGGAAGTATTATAGTTTTTATTTTTCAAAACCTTTTTTAAATTGTGAAAAATTTCTGCACCACATCTCAACGCTTCTTTAAAACTTTTTGCACCTTTTGGCATCACCATAAACTCTTGCAAATCAACATTATTGTCGGCGTGTTTTCCTCCATTTAAAATATTCATCATGGGGATAGGTAGTTGATAGTCAGTAATTTGCCGAGTAGGCTCACCACAGGCGAACAATTGGTAAACATCACGGATGTATTTGTAAAGAGGCATTTTTTTATCTGATGCAGCTGCACGACATACAGCAAGCGAAACACCTAAAATCGCATTAGCACCTAATTTTGCTTTATTTTTTGTTCCGTCAATAGAAATCATTTTTTTGTCGATGGAAACTTGGTCTGAAGCATCCATTCCAACAATTTGTGGAGCGATTATCTTATTGACATTTTCAACCGCTTTAAGTGTCCCTTTGCCAAGATATCTTTTCTTGTCATCGTCTCTTAATTCCACTGCTTCATGCTCGCCTGTTGAGGCACCAGACGGTACTGCCGCACGACCCAAAACGTCATTTTCCAAAATTACATCAACTTCAACCGTCGGATTTCCTCTTGAATCTAAAATCTCCCGTCCTACAATTTTTTTAATTTTACTCATTTTTTCCTCCCCATTCGGATTTATTAACTATTTAGCAGTAAGAGTTCAGTCCAAGTTTTATCATATATCTTTTTATTTTTAAAAAATTTCATAAATCTTTTTAAATAAATTATAATAATCTCCTTTAATTTTTTTATATAATTCATCTGAAAAATCTTCATCATAAGTATGAATAATTTTATTTCTATCATCCGTCATCCTTAATAATAATTCAGTCTGTTCATCAGAAATTAATTTATTTTTTCTTAATTCTCTAAAACATTCTTTGGGAGAAAAAATATCTATACCAAATTTTTCATTCAAAAATACTTTGATAGTTTTCCAACAAAGTTCGAAAGTATATTCAAATCTTTTAATTACAGAATCTCTAATTAAATCATTTTTTCTTTCATCTAAAGCTTCTTTTAAGGTTATTAATGTTTTTTGAAATTTTTTTAATTTTAATATTAGCGTGTTATCCATAAAATTTTATTATTAAAAATATTTTTTTTAAATTCGTCTGATACTTTATTAAAATTTATAATATCAACAGAATAAGGTAAAGTGGAATTTGTAAATTCTTCTTCTAATTCAACTAAATCTTTATTGTCAACATCGCCAATTACTCCCAAATCAAAATCGCCAAAATGTTCTTTAACTAAACTAGAACCAAAAATAAAAAATTTCAAATTTTTATTTTGATTAAATTTTTTAATTTTATTTTTCACCATTTGTAAATATTTATCTTTAATCATTGGGCTGCACCATTGAAACTACTCCGAACTATGAACTGCCTTCAGACAGGGAAACACTGCCGCTACATTATAATGTGACCAACGACACGGTTTTGTAGTTGCGATATCACCTCGCTATCAGGCAGGAGGACTCTACCACTACTGATCTGTTACCACTGGCCACTGTTACCTATTTTCATCCGTCCACCTTCAACAATTCTAAAATCTTTATTCCGAACTGTTTTGCCGCATCTGGCCCAGATGCAGTAACTATGCTTCCATCAACCTCCACATTTTTTCCAGTATAATTTGCCCCGTATTTTTTAATTTCATTTATTTCCGACTTCGACGAAAAAACAGTTACTTTCTTATTTTTCAACACGCCTACTTTGGCAAGTATAACTGGAGCAATACAAATCGCTCCCAAAATTTTTTTGCTGGAAATTGTTTCTTGAATAATTTTATATGCCTGCTCATTTTCAAAATATTCTGTTGCACCAATGCCACCGATAAAAATTATGGCATCATAATTTTTTGCATCAATCTCATCAATTGTAATATCAATATTTTGAGCTGCGCCAAGCATGCCCTTCGCTGTTCCATCCGAAGAAGATGCTGTTATAACTTCAATCTTTGCTTTTGTCAAAATTTCTTTCGGCTGAAAATATTCTTCATCTCTAAATCCGTTCTTTGCTATTACCATTACAACTTTTTTCATTTTTTTTATCACCTTTTGTTTCGAAGTTTCCTTTTTTACTGCTGCAACTAAAAACGAGAGTAAAAAAATACAAAGTAGCAATGCAAGATTTTTTTTCATTTATTTAATTCTCTAATTCTTTAATGATTGCCACTGTTCTGCCGGACTAGGACTCGAACCTAGAACGGATGCTCCAGAGGCATCTGTGTTACCATTACACCATCCGGCAATTGCAGCAAAAAATGTTCTCTAACATTTTAACAATATTCTTGAATTTTTAGGTTAATCTTTGGTTAATGCGATCATATATTGATATGCAAAAACCTTATTACCATATCAACATTTGCTGACGCTACTTATCCCGCTATTCAGTAAATACATCTTTAATTTGCTATATACTCCGTCTCTGAATCCTTTTTCAATTCATCAACAAAATTTAATTGCAAATTCGAAACAGTAGATAGCAAAAATTCATTTTCTTCTGGCGTAAGATTACCTTTTGTTTTCCCAACAAGCATTTCAAGCATGTCTATTGAAATCTTTGCTTGTTTAAGATTTTTTTCAATTTTATTTGTTATTGGATTTACTGTCTTTCCTAATTGTTGCATTGATGTTACAGAAAGCGAAAATATCAAACTTAAAAAATATTCATTTACCTTTTGTTGTTCAGCCATTTTTTCCCCCGATAAATACGGTGATATATCGTAAACCAACGATGATAAATGATGTGGTGGTATGTAAAAACTATATCAGCATATCACTATATTTATAACATTTTTTATTCGTAACAAAACTTTTTCTTTTCCTAAAAATTCTATCATCTCAAAAAGCGAAGGTCCTTCTGCTCTTCCAGAAACCGCAACCCTCACAGGATGAAAAATTTGAAAAGTTTTTAACGAATTACTTTCAGCATACTTTCTTGTTTCGTTTTCAATTTCCTTCGCTGTAAAACTTTCTATTTTTAAATAAATATCAGTAATATCGAACAGAATTTTTTTAACACCATCTTTTTTAAGTACTTTATCAACTGCTTTTTCATCATAAATAATATCATTTTTTAGAAAAAAATCAATAAGATAAGGAATGTCGGACAAAAGTTTTATTTTGTCATGCTCCAATGAAACACACTTTTTTAGAAACTCATGGTCAGTTGAGCAAGTTGACTCTTGGCTAAAAGAGGACTCACTTTTAACAAAAAAATCTCCTGTGTTAAAACCTGCTTTCTGTAAAAAAGGAATGGCTCTATGTGTGAGTTCCTCGATTGACATTTTTCTTATATATTCACCATTCATCCATAGAAGTTTTTGTATATCAAAAATTGCACCTGACTTTCCACATCTTTCTAGCGTAAATTTTTTAACCAATTCGCTAATTTCAAAAATCTGCTGGCTGTCCTCAGTAGACCAACCAAGCAATGCAATATAATTCAACAGTGCTTCTTGTAAATATCCTTTATCTCTGTAATCTTCAACGGAAACATCACCTTGACGCTTGCTTAACTTTGATTTATCGGAATTTAGTAGAAGTGGAAGATGAGCAAATTGTGGCGGTGACCAACCAAAATAATTATACAAAACAACATGTTTTGGCGTTGAAGAAAGCCACTCCTCGCCACGAATAACATGGCTTATTTCCATCAAATGATCGTCGACAACATTTGCCAAATGATATGTAGGATATCCATCTGATTTTAATATAATTTGATCATCAATTAAAGAACCATGAAATTTTATTTCACCACGAATAATATCATTAAATTTAATTTCTTCCGACGGCATCTTCATTCTTACAGTAAAAGGTTTTTCAAGTGAAAGTTTTTCAGAATCATCTTTGGAAAGTTTAAGACAAAAACCGTCGTATTTTGGTGGCTGCTTTTTTGCTATCTGAATTTTTCTCATCTCGTCTAAACGCTCCGCTGTACAGAAACATCTATAGGCGAAATTTTTATCCAAAAGTTCATTCACATATTTTTTATAAATATCGAGTCGCTCTGATTGAATAACTGGCTCCTCATCATAATCAATACCACACCATTTTAATATCTCAAAAAGTTTTTCAACAGCACCAGAAACCATGCGAGATCTATCTGTATCTTCTATGCGAATTAAAAATTTTCCATCATTGTGTCTCGCAAAAAGATAATTATATAACGCAGTTCTTAGTCCACCAATATGCAAAAAACCCGTCGGCGACGGTGCAAACCTAACTCTAACTGCATGAGAATGTTCACATGTTGACATATTCATTTGCTAATGTGTTAATGCTGATACAATAAATAATGGCATAGTATCATTGTGCTACTATTATCGTCCTAATATATAACTTTATTTAGTGGATATTCTATAATTCCTTCAGCACCACTACGCTTTAATTCTGGTATAATTTTTTTAACAATCTTTTCGGAAATTATCACCTCAATTGCTATCCAACCAGGAATTGTAAGTTGTGAAATTGTTGGCCTTCTAAGTGCAGGAAGTATGTCCATAATTTTTGCAAGATTTTCGTCTTTAAGATTCATTTTAAGTCCGACCATCTCATACGCTTCGAGCGCACCCTTTAAAAGTATCGCCAGATTTTCTATTTTCTTTTTCTTCCAAGAATTTTCAAATGAATTTTTATTAGCAATAAATCGTGTTGTTGAAATAAGAATTTCATCTATAATTTTCAGATTGTTTGCTCTTAAAGATGAACCGGTTTCAGTAAGTTCAACAATCGCATCGACGAGAGTTGGTGCCTTTGCTTCTGTTGCGCCCCACGAAAATTCAACCTTTGCATCTACTTTATTTTTTGATAGATATTTTTTTACAACACTTACCAACTCTGTTGCAATTCTTTTTCCTTGAAGATTTTTTACTGATGCAATTTTTGAGTTATTGGGTACTGCTAAAACCCATTTTACAGAACAAAAACCACTTTTTGCATACACAAGTTCGCAAATCTCTTTTATGTCTGCATTTGATTCACAAATCCAATCGTAACCAGTAATACCACAATCAAAAACACCGTCCTCAACATACTTCGCCATTTCCTGTGAACGAACAAGCATAATTTCAAGCTCATCATCGTCGCAAGTAGGAAAATATGAACGGCTAGATGCGTGAATTTTTATTCCGGCTTTTTTGAAAAGTTCAAATGTTGACTCCTGTAGACTCCCCTTCGGCAATCCAATTTTAAGCTTGTTTACTATATTAGACATTTTTCCTCCTAATACATGTAAATTCAACCACCAAGTACAACACCCCAGCATTTAGCGGAATTGAAAACCTCATTTGGGGTAGAGAACCCCAAACATTTTCTTGGTCTGTCATTAAGCCAAGATTCGACCTTTGAAATATCGGTGTCAGAAATAATATCAAAATTAGTTCTTTTTGGCAAGGATCTTCTTATCAAAAACAAGTTCAACATGTTAGTGCAACACCGATGATGCCTTAAAAACGATGAAAACTTATATAATGATACCGTTGAAAAACCCCTAAAAGTTCTTGGGCATAATTACCGTCGGGATTACCGATGAGAAAATATTTGACTTTTCACTCCGGAATTGGTATAATTTTACCGATGGCAAATCCAAAATTCCGGAGGCGAAAATGTAT
>JBDRIG010000108.1:0-4747 GCA_043816185.1 Elusimicrobiota bacterium
CCGTATTTTTTGGCTAAAGCATATGCAGAAAATGAACTTTCTTTAATCAATTTCCTTATAACCAAAGTCGTGGTAGCATTCTTATGTGAACTTGTTTGCATACATCAAGATTATACACCTTAACGTATCGTTAGTCAACAACTAAACAATGATTTCTATAATTATTCCAGTTATTGTTCTTGGTCTGCTTGGACTCGCGTTGGGAGTTGGGCTTGCCATTGCATCTAAAAAATTTGCCGTTAAAAGGGACCCAAAGATTGAAATTATCTTTGGGATACTTCCAGGTGCTAACTGTGGTGTATGTGGATTTGCTGGTTGCCTCGGTTATGCAAAAGCAATTGTGGAAAATGGAGCAAAAACAGAACTTTGTCCTGTCTGTGGTGAAGAAGCATTGAAAAAAATTGTGGAAGTTTTTGGTGTTGAAAGAAATTCACAGCAAAAGCTTGTTGCGCGTATTCATTGCGGTGGTGACATTTCCGAAAAAAGACAAAAAGGGGATTACGATGGTGTAAAAACATGTCTGTCTGCACAATTGGTTTCTGGTGGAACAATAATGTGTAATTATGGATGTTTGGGTTTTGGTGATTGTGCAAGAATTTGTCCTTTTGACGCAATAAAATTAAAAGAAAAATTTCCGCCGGAAATTGATAAGGAAAAATGTACTGCATGTGGATTATGTATAAAAACGTGTCCGAGAAATTTAATAAAACCCGTCCCAAAAGAGAAAAAATTTTTAATTGCTTGTTCATCACGCGACAAAGGAAAAACTGTTCGTCAGGTTTGTGACATCGGTTGTACTGCTTGCATGCTTTGTGTTAAAAAATGTCAAGAAAAAGCATGCACGGTTGAAAATAATCTTTCAAAAATTGATTACACAAAATGTAAAAATCTTGGTGAATGTTTTAAGGCATGTCCGACTAAGTGTATACAACAAAATAGATAGTGATTACTCAAACCCAGAAAAATACTTCGTAATATTAGTACTGTGTAGGAAACGATGATACGGTAATAAATAGTAAGACAATGACAGCAATATGGCAACACAGTAATATTGTTTTTTCGTATCAGTATATCAATGTATAAACGTAAATCGTATCGACGATAAAAACAACTCTCTAACCCCTAAAATAAATTGTTTATGGAAGAAGTAGCGACAGTTGTCAGTATACTAAACAACAAATTAACATTGTCTTTTTCGCGTCAGAAAATCTGCAAAAAATGCGGCATTTGTCAAAAATCTAAAGATAATCAAATGTATCTTGAAATTGAAAACAGTATCGATGCAAAAGTTGGTAACACAGTCCTCCTTAAAATAAAACCATCCAACCTAAAAATCTCTTTTATTATTTACGGTCTGCCAATTTTGTTTTTTATTGTTGGAATTTTTATTGGAATTTTTTTATTTCGTAAGGATTTATACGGATTTTTTACAGGTGTTTTGTTTTTAATTTTTTCAATTCTACTAGTCAAAAATTTTGCCGATAAACATAAATTAAAAATAGAAAAAATAACAGTGGTAAAAAATGAAATTTAAAGCAAATGCGAAAATTAATCTTTTTTTGAATATTTTAAGCAAAAGAAAAGACGGCTATCACAATATAAAAACTGTTTTTCAAGAGATCTCTCTTTGCGATGATATTTTTATAAAAAAAATTGCTGATACCAATAAAATTAAAATTTTGTGTGACAACCCGTCGATACCAGTTGATGAAAAAAATCTCGTCTATAAAGCAGCAGGGTTATTAAAAAAATATTGTAACATAAAAAAAGGTATTGAAATCCGAATAAAAAAAAGGATTCCCGTCGGCGGCGGACTCGGAGGTGGCTCGTCGAATGCCGCAACGGTTTTGAATGGTTTAAATATTCTTTGGCGACTCAATCTTCACAAAAATCAACTTACAAAAATCGCAAAAAAAATTGGTGCCGATGTTCCATTTTTTACATACAATGGCGGAAGATGTCTTGGTGAAGGGATTGGCAATAAACTTACACCACTTAAAATCAAAAAAACACAGTGGTATGTAATAGTTAAACCACTATGCGAAATATCAACAAGCTTTGTATATTCACAGCTGGTTTTGCCACTTGTAAAACCAAAAGAAAGAATGGTGTTGACAAAAACAAAAAAAAATAATACATTGGATATGGACAAATATAATAATGACTTGGAAGATATTGTAATTCCTCTCTATCCTGAAATAAAAAAAATTAAAGATTTGTTGATTGAAAGTGGTGCAGAATTTTCATTGATGTCGGGTAGCGGGAGTTGCGTTTTCGGTGTTGCAAAAAATAGAACCATGGGAATTAAAATAAAAAATTGTTTGCAAAAAAATGGCTATTTGGTTTGGTTAGTACACTCGGTAAAAGACAATTAAAAATTATAGAAGAGGTGAATAATAATTGAAAATTTAATGAAAAAATTCTTGATTTTTAATTTTCGATTTGTGGTTGATATTATTTGGATGGAGGTGCAACATGGAGATTACAGAGATAAAAGTTTTTTTAAAGGAAGAGGAACGGCTTAGGGCTTATGTGGCAATGACATTTGATAATTCATTTGTCGTAAGAAATATGAAGATTGTCAATGTTAACGACAAACTAATTATTTCTATGCCTTCTCGGAAAATGAAAGATGGCTCTCACAAAGATATTGCACATCCAATAAATACAGAGATGCGTCAAAAAATAGAAAAAGCAATTATAGCTGCATATGAGAAGGAATTGAAAAAACCACGTCTTGCCAGTCCAGTAAAACCGATTGAAAAAGAACAAGTATTCTGAGATTGTTGAAAAAGTGTTTTGCGATGTCGTTCTGAATAATCGGACTTTGTCGTAATCCACTTTTTTGTTATTGTAAGGCCTCGCCTGTCATCCCGAGGGATCGCATGCGTTGCCTCGACGGAGCATATGTGTGCCTGTCATCCCGAGGTGCAATACTTCACAATTTCGGTAACAACTTGGCAACCGAGTGATCTCGCCTCTAAACGAAACAGAGGGATTTCTCCTTTCCAGTAGTCGAAATGACAGACGGGGCACGACGAAACAATCTCGCCTTGTTCCGTTATTGTGAGCGAAGCAAAGCAATCTCGAACTGAACTTAACGAAGTAGTGCTAAATAATCGCATTATATAAAAATGAATAAAAAAATACTGTTTGTCTTTTTCAACTTAATGTTTGCAGCTTGCTTTAGACAATTACACGGTGGTAGTCTGCCTAAACCTGCGAATTGGATCTCAGATGAAACCAATACAATAGATGCTTCGTCATATCAACAAATAAATACAATAATTCAAGAATTGGAACAAAAAACAGGTGCAGAAATTGCTGTTGTATCTGTAAAGAATTTTGTTGATAGCGATTCAATCGAAGATTTTAGTGCAAAACTTTTTAAGGAATGGGGAATCGGAAAAAAGGGAAAAGATAACGGTGTTTTGCTTATTTCTTCAATTGAAAACAAGAAATTGAGAATAGAGGTGGGCTATGGATTGGAAGGAATATTGCCAGACGGGTTGTGCGGCGAAATTCTTGATAAATATATTGTTCCATACTTCAAAAATGGTGAGTATGGAAAGGGCATGTCTACTGGTGTTTTGGCAATTGCTTCCGTAATAGCAAAAGATGCTGGCATTGAACTTACTTGTGGAACTGTTGAAATAAAACAAGTTGGTAAAGTAAGCAAACTCGGTATATTCTTACGATTTTTATTTTTAATTATGTCGATATATATTTTTATTCGGCATCCATTTTTGTTTATGCTGTTTTTGGGAATGTCAGGTGGAGGGGGCCGTGGATTAGGCGGTGGCGGTTTTAGCGGTGGTGGTGGTTTCGGTGGCGGTTTTAGTGGTGGTGGTGGTGCCAGCCGTGGCTGGTAGGGTGAGCAAAATAAAAGGAGATAAATGGAAGATATTTTAAGTAAATTTGTTGATAATGTAAAAATTATATACGGCTTAAACTTAAAATCAGTTGTTCTTTACGGTTCCAAGGCAAGCGGCGAGGATACGAAGAAACATTCCGATAACAACATACTTTTAATTCTCGACGACATAAAATTTAGTGATCTGAAATCGCTTAATAAAATAATTAAATTTTGGACAAAGAAAGGGAATCAGCCTCCTTTGATTTTTACGACGGAACAATTTAGAAAATCTGCTGATGTTTTTCCAATAGAATTTTTAGATATGAAGGATAATCATAAGATATTGTATGGAGAGGATCCACTTGAAAATCTTGAAATAGGAAATACTCATCTACGACACGAATGTGAATTTGAGCTAAAAGGTAAACTGCTTAAATTGAGGCAAGGTTATGTCGCTTCCAGAAATAAATCGGATATAAAAAACTTGCTGGTTAATTCCATTACCAGTTTTTTAATTCTGTTTCGTCATATAATTAGATTATTCAACGAAACACCACCTACAAAGCGGCTTGATGCGTTGAATATTCTATCTAAGAAAACTGGGCTAAACCAGTCCGTTTTTATTAATATATTCAATATGAAACAAGGAAATTCGCAAGCACTCAAACTGGATCAAGAGTCAGTTATAGAGGAATACCTTAAAGAGATAGAAAAAATAGTTGATGTGGTTGACGATATAGATAATGAGATTGTGTCATAACTCTACTTTTGGTCATCTATGGAAAAGCATGTCAAGTAGAAAATAGCATCCCCTTTGTCAAAAATCAGCATCTTTTGACACGCTTCCTTCCCGCTAAACGGGTGGAGATAAACGAATATAAATTTGTAAAT
>JBDRIG010000109.1:0-4114 GCA_043816185.1 Elusimicrobiota bacterium
CCGTATTTTTTGGCTAAAGCATATGCAGAAAATGAACTTTCTTTAATCAATTTCCTTATAACCAAAGTCGTGGTAGCATTCTTATGTGAACTTGTTTGCATACATCAAGATTATACACCTTAACGTATCGTTAGTCAACAAATATGAATTAGCACCACTTCGTTAAGTAACTTATTTACTGACAACCTATTTTATGTTAATGGTTACTGCGATGGTGCCACAGGTAATCGTGGCGACAATCTGTCGTTGCGAGAGCCGATTTATCGGCTCGTGGCAATCTCTGTGTTGAAGTTCGAGATTGCTTCGCTTCGCTCACAATGGACGGACAAAATCGCTCGCAATCAGACTGTGTCGCAATCCATCTTTTACAATCTAGTGTTGGATTACAGTGCCATATTTTACTATTAGTTGTTATCTTCTATAAAAATGCAACTTTTTAGCTCATTGCGACACAGTCTGAATGACGACGGACTGAAATTAACAAAGTAGTGTTAGTAACAATCTGTTAAATCGGTGTTAAAAAAATGATTATACTCGGTATCGATCCTGGCATTGCATCTTGTGGTTGGGCAGTGATAGAAGAGATGGGGGATAAGAGATTAGAAATTAAAAACTGCGGAGTTATAAAAACATTGCTCAATGTTTCTTTTGGCAAGCGACTTTTTACAATCAGTAATGAACTTGAAAAAACAATACGAGAATTTAAACCAGTTGCTGCAGCAATTGAAGAAATTTTTTTTGCAAAGAATGTCAAGACAGCAATTACCGTCAGTCATGCTCGCGGTGCCATATTATTGACATGCGTCAAAATGGGATTGGAAATTTATGAGTTCACGCCACTTCAGGTAAAACAGGCTCTTACTGGTTATGGTCAAGCAGATAAAAAACAAGTTGGTTTTATGGTTAAAAATATTCTTAAACTAAAGAATCTTCCGAAAGACGATAATACAGTAGATGCCATTGCAATCGGAATTTGTTGTATAAATATGAATAAAAAAATCACGGAACAAACACAAAACAAATAACATAGAACAGATATAAAAAAGTTCTGAGTCAGTTTCGTGTAAGATTCTGTACTAATTCAATATATTCGTGGGGTAAATAATGATAGCACAACTTACAGGCACATTAGTTTCAAAAAATAACAATAAAATTGTTCTCGATGTTAATGGTGTCGGATATTTATTGACTGTTTCATTAACAGTATTCTCAGAACTTCCCTCGGAGAATTCAAAAATAAAAATTTATACCTACCAGCATGTTAGAGAAAATTCTATTGAACTTTTTGGTTTTACATCTATATTCGAAAAAGAACTTTTTTTACTTTTGATAAATGTTTCTGGAATAGGTCCAAAAACTGCCATAGATATTCTTTCTAATACTTCGCTATCAGGTTTTAAGAAAGCAGTTATTTCACAAGATATAAAGACTATTTCATCTATACGTGGCATTGGTAAAAAAACAGCAGAAAAACTTATTTTTGAATTGAAAGATAAAATCAGAGAATTTCATATTTCCGACGCTAAAATTCAAGTTTTAGAGTCTACAATAGATGACGCAATCGGAGCATTGAAGTCACTCGGATTTACATACATACAAGCAAAAGAATCTGTTGAAGAAATTGCAATGCGTCTTGGAAAAAATGCTTCAACGCAGGAAATTGTAAGACAATCGTTAAAAGAATTAAGTAGACAGGGATAGAATATAATGGAAAAAAAGAAAGAAAAAGAATACCACATATCGTTATGTAAAGGTGATGTTGGAAGATATGTTTTATTAACTGGCGATCCTGGAAGAACACCATTAATTGCGAAATCTTTTGACGGTGTGAAAGAAATGGCGTTTAATCGCGAATATCGGACATTTACGGGAAATATTACTGGTTACGACGGTGAAAAAATAAAAATATCTACAACATCTACTGGTATCGGCTGTCCATCAACCGCTATCGCAATCGAGGAATTAATAAAAATTGGTGCAGATACTTTTATAAAAATTGGTACCGCTGGTTCACTTCAAAAAGAGGTATTGCTTGGTGACATTGTTATTTCAACAGCAGCGGTTCGCGAGGAAGGAACAACTCGTCAATATATTCCACTTTCTTATCCAGCGGTTGCTAATTTTGATGTTACTAATGCCTTAATTTCTGCGGCAAAAAAACTTAAGATAGCGACGCATGTAGGAATTTCTCATTGTAAAGATGCGTTTTATAGTGAGGGAAAAAGTATAAAATCACTACCCATTTTTACCCACAACGAGCAAATGTGGGCTGCATGGTACCGTTCAAATGTACTTGCGACATCGATGGAATCTGCTGCATTATTTGTTGTTTGTTCGATTAGAAAAGTTTATGCTGGCGAAGTGCTCACTGTGATAGGACTAACCTATTCTAATCAACCAATTATAAAAAAAGTTGGAGTTGAAAAGGCGATAAAAATTGCAATTGAATCTGTAAAAATTTTAAACCAAATCAGAAACGAGATTCTGTCTGCATAGATTTAGTCCACAAAAATTTGCATGGATTATTAAATATGAATAGTATAAAAAATTATATTATCGATAAAGCAAAAAGAGCAAAAAATGCGTCCAGAGAACTTGGGCTACTTCCAACCGCTATAAAAAATCGGGCACTTTTGGAAATTGCAAAAAATATTCTCAAAAATTCCGATAAGATAATTACTGAAAATTCGAAAGATGTTAAAAACGCTATTCGCAATAAAATGTCCATATCTTTAATTGATCGTCTTAAACTTGATGAAAAACGTATTATTTCAATGGCTGATGGCTTAAAACAAATAGTAAAATTGCCAGATCCCATAAGTGAGGTTGTTGAAAAAATTGCAAGACCCAATGGTCTGAAAATAGAAAAAATCCGAGTGCCATTAGGCGTTATAGGAATTATCTACGAATCTCGTCCTAATGTAACAGTCGATTCGGTAGGATTGTGTCTGAAATCAGGTAATTGCACAATTTTACGCGGCGGAAGCGAGGCAATCAATTCAAATAAAATTTTATCAAAAATAATTTGTGAAACTGCTTATTTATCTGGCATTCCCGAGGGAAGTGTTGAGTTTGTTGACAATACGAATAGAATTGTTATTTCAGAAATGATACGTCTTTTTGCATATATCGACTGCATAATTCCACGAGGTGGCGAAGAACTCATAAAATATATCAGAGAAAATTCAGCAGTTCCAGTAATTGCACATGGAAAGGGTGTGTGCCATGTTTACATCGATAAATACGCTGATATAGAAAAAGCGATAAAAATTTCGTTAAATGCAAAGGTCCAAAGACCAGGTGTTTGTAATGCAATAGAAACACTTTTAGTTCATAAAGATATTGCTGAAAAATTTCTGCCCACTATGATTGCAGAGTATAAAAAAGCGGGTGTTGAGATTCGTGGATGCAAAGAAACAAAAAAAATTGCTCCGCAAAGCGGAATAAAATCTGCCACAGAAAATGATTGGTATGCGGAATATTTAGATTTAATTATATCAGTAAAAATTGTTGATTCGCTTGATGAAGCCATTTGGCACATAGAAAAATATGGTTCACATCATTCAGACACAATTATCACTGAAAACAAAAAATTTGCAGAAAAATTTTTGAAAGAAATAGATTCTGCTGCTGTATATCACAATGCATCAACAAGATTTACCGACGGCGGTGAGTTTGGGCTTGGTGCGGAAATTGGAATTTCTACTCAAAAAATGCATGCCAGGGGTCCCATGGGATTAAAGGAACTTACGTCGTATAAATTTGTAATTCATGGGGATGGACAGGTAAAGGTCGCTCGGGAATAAGTTTCTTTGAGACGCTCTCGTTAGAAGGGGCGCTCGGGAATAAGTTTCTTTGAGACGCTCGTCAGAACTCGCTCTGCAATTTGCTCCTGGAACAAATAAGTCGCAAATTGAGGCTCTGCAGAAACTTTTCCCTCGCTCTGCGATGATATAAGGTGAGAGACATTAAGGGGCGCTCGGGAATAAGTTTCTTTGAGACGCTCGTCAGAACTCGCTCTGCAATTTGCTCCTGGAACAAATAAGTCGCAAATTGAGGCTCTGCAGAAACTTTTCCCTCACTCTGGGATGAGGAAGGTGGTTGCTCACAAGCA
>JBDRIG010000110.1:0-26302 GCA_043816185.1 Elusimicrobiota bacterium
CTCACGGAGCACCGCATACACTATTATTTTTCACCTTATGACTTTTAGCGGTGCGAGTGAGAGCCCGCCCTCAAAGGCGAGGCGTTTCCGCGAAGCAATTCCCGAACGCCCTTCTGACGAGCGTCTCAAAGAAACTTATTCTCGAGCGCCATTCTAACGAGAGCGTCTAAAAAAAATTTGCTTGCGAGCGACACTTTTATTCCCCTGCAACTGACAATCTGTTTATTAGTAGCGACGGACTTCCTGTATTTCCATAAAACCTCAAATCATTTCCAACGCTATCAACATTGTTAAACAAATCTAATATATTTCCCGCAATCGTTATGCCATGAACAGGAAATTTTTTAATACCATTTTCTACAAAAAAACCATTTATACCAATGGAAAACTCGCCGGAAATTGCATCGGCATTGTGCATGCCCATCGTCTCAGTTATCAAAAGTCCACTACCTTGAATATTTTTTAACAGTTCGTCGAGAGAAAAAACACCTTTTTGAATATAGATGTTTGTCGGAGCAGGACGAGAAATTCCAGAATAACTTCTCGAAGAATTGCCCGTTGATTTTACATTATCTTTATTTGCTGTATATAAATCGTAAAGATAATTTTTAAGTACTCCTTTTTCTACCAATACAGTTTTTTGTGTTGGCATACCCTCATCATCAAAAGATGATGTCGCGATACCCTCAGAAAGCGTTCCATCATCAACAATATCTAATTTATCGGAGCATATTTTTTTATTAAGTTTTTCTTTGAGAAGCGATACGTTTTTTTGCACGGCATATGCAGAAAACGATGAATCTAAAAGTGAGAGAAATTCACATGCAACATTTTGATTAAGTACGCAAGGATAATTTCCAGTTTTTATTTTTTTAGCACCCAAAAGGTCAATAGCATTTTTTGCCGCCTCATTTGTAATGCCCTCAAAATCGAGTTTGCTTAAAACCCGTTTTACTGACGATTCTCCGCCAACCTGAATTTCCTTACCGTCGGTAGCAATACATGAAATTCCATACGAAAAAATTGTTCCATTAGAGGAAAGCTCAAGATCGTTGCTGTTAATAATATATGTTTGACTTATCGATTCAGAGTAAATCGCCCTTATAACACTTTTTATTTTATTATTTGACAGTGCTAATTTTTCCATTTTTTTGATAAGTGAAATTTTTTTTTCTACAGTTTGACTACCAAACGAATCGTCACAAATATCCAGTTCAAGATTGTATGTTTTTGAAGGAGTTGCAAGTGAAACATATTTATCCGATCTTAAAAACTCTGAATTTTTTAATGCCGCAGATACTAAATCATTTATTGTCTTGTCGCTAAGGTTATTTGTATATGCAAATCCATGTTTTTCATTTTTTATAATTTTGACCCCTACCCCATACGATTTTGAAATATAAAAATCTTCAAGTTTTCCATCCGACCAAACAACGGTTGTATTATTAGTACAATCGGTAAAAATTTCCACATCTGACGATAGCCCTACTATTTTTTGTGCTTTTACAAAAACATCTCTGAAAAATTTTTTATTGATTGTCATATTATTAATGATCTACTAACGACGCCCAAACCATATAAAATGCAATTATAGAAAATAGTATAAAAAGTGCACCAATTTTTTCTCGCCGAAGAAGCACAAAAGCATCATTAAACAAAAACTTGTTTGCGTAAAAATTTATTTTTATAACTGTTTTCGGTCTATACAGATAGATGTAGCCTAAAAACAACAGCACAATTCCACAGATAAGTTTCACTGTAACCATAGTTTTCTCCTAAAAAATAACTGTAATAAAATCAGAGATGTTAGCGATAATGTTTCTCATCGTTGTCGTTGTTTTTTAATTGTTGCAATCAGGATAATTGAGGATTTTTCAATACTCCTATTTTATAAAAACATTGCAAAATGTCAATTTTTTTTATACATTGGTGTCTATGATAGAAAACACAATAAAATCAAAAAAAATTTATGGCGGTAGAGTCCTCAATTTTTATATTGACGATGTGTCTCTTCCAAACGGAAAAACTGCAACCAGAGAATATATTCGTCAGCCTGCTGCATCTGCTGTAATACCATTTATTGACGACGATAAAATAGTCCTTGTTAAACAATATAGATATCCTGTAAAAAAAATAACATATGAATTACCTGCTGGAAAAATTGATGTTGGTGAAAAAGATATTGACTGCATTAAAAGAGAACTCGCAGAAGAAACTGGGTTCACTTCAAATAATATAAAAAAATTGATTTCCTTTTATCCGTCAACAGCATTTTCGACGGAAATGTTGCATATATTTGTGGCAAAAAATCTTATAAAAATTAAGGTATACCCTGATGAAGACGAATTTATAGAACCAATAATCGTTGATTACAAAAAAGCACTAAAATGGATTGAGACTGGTAAAATAGTAGATGCAAAAACACTTATCGGACTACTTTATTATTTTAAGATGTCTCGTTAATTTTCCTCGTTAATTTCTTTCATAACTGGTACTTCGTTGCAATCTGGAAACAATGGACATTTAACACATTCAAACCATATCTTGTGAGGCAAAATGTCTTTTGGAACAATTTTAAATCCAAGTTTTTGAAAAAATGCTGGCTTAAATGTGAGGGCAAAAACTTTTTTCACTCCGAGTTGTTTTGCAGTTGATATACATTTTTTAACAAGTGCTTTGCCAAAACCATTATTTTTATAATTCAGCATCACAGCAAGCGATCTTATTTCGGCAAGATCTTCCCAAGTTATAAAAAGCTCGCAACAACCGACAATTTTTTTATCAACTTCAACTACATAAAAATTTTGCAATTGTTCATAAATTTGACCTAACGACTTTGGTAACATTTCGTCGTTTTTAGCATAGTAGTTAATAAGTTTCTGGATTTCTTTTACGTCTGACATTCTCGCCTTTCTCATCATAATTTTGTACCCCTTATAAATGCTGATAAATTAAGATCCAAAAGATTTTTTCTGTCCTTTAAAACACTCTTAATAATATCAGAAACTACTTCGATAGAAAACAACTTTGTAACCGCTACAAACTTACCAATCATAACCATATTCGCCACACGAATATCTCCAACCTGAGAAGCTATCTCTGTTGCAGGAACACAAATTGTACCTGACGGTTTAGAATAAACGAGCGATGAATTAATAAATAGTAAACCGTCTTTACTTAATTTTGGCAAAAATCTATTGTATGACTGCTCGTTCATAACAATTAAGGTGGATGGATGATTTAATAACGGTGAACCAATTTCAATATCGGAAATTATTATAGAACAATTTACAGTTCCGCCTCTTATCTCAGCACCATACGACGGAAAAAATGTCGTATATTTATTAAGAGATGCGGCCACCTCGCACAAAAGATTACCAAAAAACATAATCCCTTGACCACCACTACCAGCAATAATTATTTCTTCTCGCATTTATTTATTTTTATAAATCCCAAGTGGAAATGTTTTTGACAGAACCTCGTCCACCCATTTTACCGACTCAAGCGGAGTCATCTGCCATCCAGTTGGACATTGTGATAAAACCTCAACCATTGAAAATCCACGATTATTTATTTGATTCTCAAATGCCTTTTTGATTGATTTTTTCGCCATTAAAATATTTTTAGGGCTTGATATAGAAACTCGTTCAAGGTAACAAACACCGTCAAGTGAAGATAAAAGCTCGCAAGCCTTTAATGGATAACCATCTCTTTTGGCATTCCGACCATTCAATGTGGTTGCCGTCTTTTGTCCTAATATTGTGGTCGGTGCCATCTGTCCACCCGTCATTCCATAGTTCGCATTGTTAACAAAAATTGTTGTAATGTTTTCTCCGCGATTGGCAGCATGAATTATTTCGGCAGTACCGATTGCCGCTAAATCACCGTCGCCCTGATATGTAAAAACAATTCTATCGGGAAGACACCTTTTTATGCCAGTTGCGACGGCAGGAGGCCTTCCATGTGCTGCTTCTGTTACATCAAAATTCCAATAATAATATGCAAAAACTGCACAACCAACTGGTGCAATGCCAATTGTCTTTTCACGAATATCAAGTTCATCAATTACCTGTGCAATAAGACGATGAATTATACCGTGACCACAACCAGGACAATAACTATTAATTTTATCTTGTAAACTTTCCGGCTTTGAAAAAATTTTTTTCACCTAATCTCTCCTACAATTCTATATAATCACAATCCTTTCGTCTTCACATTTTTTTGATTTACTTTGAAAAAGATTCGGCTTTCAGCATCTCTTTGATTTTTCTAATTACTTGTTCTTCGCTAAAAATTGCTCCACCAGGGGCACCTAAAAACTCAACAGGACATTTTCCATTTACAGCAAGTTTTACATCTTCAACCATTTGCCCCAAATTCATCTCGACAACAAGAATCTTTTTTGATTTAGATGCAGTGTCCGAAATTACTTTTTCTGGAAACGGCCAAAGCGTTATCGGTCTTATTAAACCGACTTTTTTCCCGTCCATCTGTCTTAATTTTTTTACGGCCGATTTACAAATTCTCGCTGCAATTCCAAACGCTACGACTATTATTTCAGCATCGTCTATAAAATCTGCCTCATATCTTATTTCGTTTTTTTTTATCTCATCATATTTTTCTTTGAGATGCCAATTGTGTTTTTCAAGTCCACCCTCTTCCATTATCAATGAACGCATTAAGCGAGGTTCTCTGTCTTTACATCCATCTAACTTCCAATTTTTTTCCAATTTCAAATTTTTGGTTTCCGATTTCCGACTAATATTTATCGGCTCCGCCATCTGTCCAACAACTCCATCACTTAAAATCATAACGGGAATTCTATATTTATCGGCTAAATCAAAAGAAAGACAAGTTAGGTCGTACATTTCTCTAACTGAATAAGGAGCGAGTACAATAAGACGGTAATCACCATGACCACCGCCTTTTGTCGCCTGAAAATAATCTCCCTGACTTGCAGAAATATTTCCTAAGCCAGGTCCTCCGCGTTGAATATTGACAATTAAGCACGGAAGTTCCGCACCAGCAAGATAAGAAATTCCTTCTTGTTTCAACGAAATCCCAGGCGAAGATGAAGACGTCATCACACGCTTACCACACATAGCTGCACCAAAAACCATATTTATTGCCGCAAGTTCCGACTCAGCCTGAACAAAAACCCGTCCCAACTCAACCATTCTTTTTGACATATTCGCAGGGATTTCATTTTGCGGAGTTATTGGATAGCCAAAATATGCGTCACAACCTGCATCAATCGCACCCTCGCAGATTGCAATATTTCCTTTCATTAGTATTTTTTTATTCATTATTCGCCCTTTATCATTTGTCCTTCTATCGCATTAAAAGTTTTATTGAGAATAGTAAACATTTCATTTTTTTTTATAGATAATGGCAAATAGAGGTAGATAATATTACCGAGTGGACGTAAAATTATTCCATTTTTAAGCCCTTCTCTATAAATTTTCAGCCCGATTCTTTCTTCAAAACTAAATGGTAATTTTGTTTTTTTATCTTTGACTAATTCTATCGCACCAATCATACCGATATACCGCACATCTCCTACTAAAGGTATCGCTCTAAATCTTTCCATTTCTTTGTGAAAAATCGGAATTAAGCTTTTAATTCTATTTAATGTATTTTCTTCTTCGAAAATTTCAAGAGATGCCAAAGCGGCAGCACAAGATATTGGATTTGCAGTATAGGTGTGACCATGATAAAACGTCTTTTTTTTATTATAATCATCGTAAAATGTTTTGTAAATTTCGTCGGTAGTTAAGGTTACCGCAAGAGGCAAAGTGCCAGAAGTTATGCCTTTAGAAAGACACATAAAATCAGGCTCAATATCATCTACATATTCACAGGCAAACATTTTTCCCGTTCTTCCAAATCCCGTTGCAACTTCATCTAATATCAATAAAATATCATATTTTTTTGCAAGTTTGGAAACTTTTTTCAAATATTCTTTTGGGTATATTATCATGCCACCCGCCGCCATAACTAAAGGTTCAAGAATAATTGCGGATATTTCTTTTGCTTCGGTTTTTAATAAATTTTCTAATGGTTTTATGCACTCAATACTACAATTGGATTGTAGTTTATTCATCGGGCAACGATAACAATATGGTGACGGTATTTTGAATGAAGAAAAAAACAACCGCGAAAATACCTCATTAAAAATTCCTACACCACTAACACTCATTGCACCAATAGTGTCGCCATGATATCCGAGATCCAAAGATACAAATTTTGTTTTTGTTTTTTTACCATTATTTTGCCAGTACTGAAAACTCATCTTTAAAGCTACTTCCACCGACGTTGAGCCATTGTCTGAAAAAAATACTTTGGTCAATTTTTTTGGTGTGATAGAAACAATTTTTTCCGCTAATAAGATGGCACTTTTATGAGTAAAACCTGCAAACATTATATGGTCTAAAGAATTTAATTGTTTTTTGATCGCCGATTTTATCTTCGAATGATTATGCCCGTGAACATTACACCACCAACTGGAAATTGTATCGTAATAAAAATTACCTTTATCGTCGTAGAGTTTAATACCTTTGGTCTTTTCTATCAAAATTGGTGGAAATTTTTGATAATCCTTCATTTGAGTATAGGGATGCCATATATATTTTTGATCTTTTTCTAACCACTTATTCATATTTTTTTAATCTTTTTTTTCTTCATCACTTTTTTTCATTATCATTTTCATCTCACAAACTATTACAAATTGGTGTGGAATTTAATATAAAATATGAACGGTCTAAAGGCCATTCACTACCATTGCTTTATCATTACGAGCGAAGCGAAGCAATCTCGCCTTTGTCTTTAACATCGAGATTGCCACGAGTCCCTGTGTAACACTTCACAATTTCGGTAACAGATTTCTTGAGTTTATGGTAAAAGATGGCTTGCGACACAGTCTGAATGACGGCTTGTTGCAATGAGCACGAACATAAAATAGGTTGTCAGTAAATGAGTCGCTTAACGAAGCGGTGTTGTTAGCTTACAAAAAATCCTATCAGACATCGGAACAAATGCTTTGTTTAATAATCTCGTATCTTTTTGCCACGGCAAAATTCCTAATATTTCTTCTTTTGCTAATTTACTTATTATTTGAGGATTATCTCTCAAAATAATTTTATTCTCGTTTTTATTTATGTTATTAAATATAATCCCTAACATTTTCATACTTCTCGCTTTTATTGCTTCTATGGTCAAAAGTGTATGATTTATGCAGCCCAATTTATTCGCCGCCACAACCAAAATCGGTAGATTTAGTTCTTTAACTATATCTATTATTAATTTTTTTTTATTGTAAGGTACAAGAAGTCCTCCCGTTCCCTCAATAATTACAAAATCAAATTGCTTTACTAAAATATCAAAACTTTTTTTTATCTTGCTAACATCAATTTTTCTTTTTTCCATAGCCGACGATAGATGTGGTGAAGCAGCAAGCTTAAAAATATATGGAGACATATGTGCTGAGCAATCTTTTATATATTTCCGATTCACCCCAATAAATTTTAGATGCGTTTTGATATCCACAGAAAAAAATTTATTGCCCGTCTGTATCCATTTCTGAGTAATAACACGATAGCCTTTGTCCAAAAGACACTTTGCTAATAATCCAGTGACAGTTGATTTACCCACATTTGTATCGGTTCCAGTAACAAAAACTGCCTTAATCATTTTTATATTTTTTTCCCTGACAATAAAAAATCTGATAGGTTGCCGTTAGATTATTAAATTTTTTCTTATATATTTCCTCTATCGCGTTTATTCTTTCATGAGTCCAAAAACTATTGACAGAAATGCCATTCCCCCTTGTTCCTGTGTATCTTATTTTATTTAATAATTGCATCAATGAGTCGTATTTTTCTTGAAAAATCTCCTCTTCCACGAGAACATCATTAAAATTCTTTTTCAAAATTTTTTTTAGCACACCTTTCTCGATAAATCCACAAGAACTTAAATTTATGTCTTTTCCGAGCAATTCTTTCAAAGAAGCATTTAGTTCATAAAATGTTTTTGGACCAAATATAGAAAAAATAATAACACAACCATTTCCGAGCAATTTCTTGTATTTTGCCAAACTTTTTTCTAAATTCAAAAACCACTGAAAGCTCGCATTAGACGTAATTATGTCAAACTTTTCGTCGAGTTCCATAATTTCTGCGTCTGCTACAACAAACTCAATTTTGTTATCAGCTGTTTTTTTACTGGCTATCTCTACCATTTTATTAGAAATATCAACAGCTTTTATATTTGCGTCTATAAACTTCTCTTTCAAAAGTAAGGTATAGTTTCCTGTTCCACAACCAATATCCAAAATTTTTTCGCCAGAGGAGGCGGATTTATTTTTTTTAATTTTTGAAACGAGTACTTTTGCCGAATGATTTTGCACAGAACAATAATCATCGTAATGGTCGGCATATTTGGAAAAATTTTTTTTAATTATATTCATCTATAATTTCAATTAATTTTTGCAATGTTTCCCTGCTATGACAATATGTTAACGAAAATCTCAAACGGGACTCGCCGACTGGCACTGTAGGTGGTCTTATCGGTAAAACCCAGTACCCTTGCTCTCGTAGTTCATTGCTGAACTTTATTGTTTTGGAAACATCTCCAAGAATTAATGGAATTATTTGCGAGGAACCACTCGTCTCAAATCCCATTTTTTTAAGTTCATTGCGAAAATAATCGGCGTTTTCCAAAAGTATTTTTCTTCTAAATGGTTCTTTTTTTATCAATTCCAAACTAACTATATTGGCGCAAATTATTGAAGGCGGAAGCGACGTTGAGTAGATAAAACTCCGACAAGTATTTATTAAGTAATCGGTAATATTTTTTGAACATGCCAAATACGCCCCAAAACTTCCGAGTGCTTTTCCGAATGTTCCCATAATTAATTCAACCCTGTCCGTCAATTCTTCTTCTTCCACAACGCCACTTCCATTTTTTCCAAAAATTCCAGTAGCGTGTGCTTCATCAACCATTATTTGGCAGTCATATTTTTCTTTTAATTCAACAATTTCTTTTAAATGAGCTTTATCTCCATCCATGCTAAAAATTGTTTCTGTAATTATAAAACAATTTTTAAACCTGCTTCTTTCTTTTTTTAGCAGATATTCTAAATGATTTGGATCGTTGTGTTTGAAACGGAAAAATGTTGCACCAGATAATAATATTCCGTCTATTATACTTGCATGATTTAATTTATCTGAAAAAATTACGTCGTTTCTCGTCAACAATGAGCTTATTATGCCGAGGTTTGCCTGATATCCCGAATTAAAAACCAACGCACTTTCCTTCCCTTTGAATAGCGCCACTTTCTCTTCCAATTGGTGATGAACTTCCAAATCGCCACTCAAAAGTCGAGAAGCACAACTGCTGCTACCAAACTTTTCTACTGCTTCTTTTGATACTTTTTTAAGTTCAGGATGATTTGCAATTCCAAGATAATCGTTAGAAGAAAAATCAAAATACTCCCTGTCCTTAAAATAAATTTTTCCTTCTCTGCGCAAAATTGCTGGATGTAATACTCTAAATAGGTTTTTCTTTTCCTCTAAAAATTTTTCTAAATCAATCATATCTTTTCTACTTCTCTAATCAGATTCTTATCATCCAATATATCTCTCCCACTGATTGTCAAGTAACCGCCAATAAGCATTCCGTTTGCACCGGCTATAAACGCTAATGCTTGGAAATCTTTTAATATCGTTTCTCGTCCCGCTGCAATTTTTATAATTTTATCTTCTAATATAATTCTAAAAATGCATATAGTCCGTATGGCATCTATGCAAGATATTGGATTTATGGATTCAAATGGCGTTCCTTTAATAGGGACTAAAAGATTAATTGGAACAGAATCAACTTTTAATTTTTTTAACATTACCGCCATGTCAATTCTATCCTGCCATGTTTCACCCATTCCAATTATTCCACCGCTGCATACTTCAAGTCCAACTTCTTTAACCGCATGAATAGTAGATATTCTTTCTTCAAAAGTATGTGTAGAAACAATTTTGGAATAAAAACGTTGTGATGTTTCTATATTGTGATGATAACGAGCAGCTCCTGCTTTTTTCAACATCAACAATTCCTGCTCTTTTAATGCACCTAATGAAGCACAAACATCTATATCAACATTACCTTTTATCTCACTGATTGATTTTAAAATTAGATTAAATTCTCTCTTATTTAAACAATTACCACTTGTAACAATTCCAAATTTTTTTGCACCATTTTTTTTCGCAGTATATGCTGCTTCTAAAATTTCGTTTTTATTTTTAAGAGAATATATGGATGAGTTAGTGAAATAATGCGAGGACTGGGCACAAAACTTGCAATCTTCACTGCATAGACCCGATTTGGCGTTCAATATACTGCAAATTTCTAATTTGTTACATTTATATTTTTTCTTTACCTCATCTGCCTGTCGAATTAGATCTACAAGAGGAACATCTAAAAGATGATTCATAAAAATCTAAAGTAAGAAGGTAAACGACTTCATTACATAATGTCAGTTTAATTTTCTACCATTGGGTATAATAATTACCAGTAGAATCTGTTCCAAAAACATTCAGCTGAACTTTCCCTCTTTCATAAAACCACCCGCCAGAACCGTCTTGTGTTTTAACTACATTGTTGGATTTTGTTAAAAGTTCTTGCGGAATTTCATTGAGATATTCATCGATAAGTGACTTGGGTTTGCTCGGATATCTACCAGTTTTACTATTGTAAATATCTAACGCCTCTCTTAGATAAAACAGATTATTGCGAGTTATTTTTTCTTTTTCAAGAGCAATTTTTTTGTAAACCGTTTTGCGCATAGTAGAAAAAATTTCAGCCCAAGATGGGGATGACAAATTTATTGTCGGTACACAGATTATTGCTTTTAGACCATAGTTTTTTGTTATAAGACATCCACTGATAGATATTAAGAAATCTTTACAATTTTTTTCAATCGTATTTGCAAAAATTTTAGACAAATCAGCACAAAACATTTCATTACTTTTTTTTGAAGTCTTCAGTTGCTTAAAGCTATCTACATTCAGCGTAAGATTTTTTCTTTTAATTATAAAATTTTTTGCTAATTCTTCTAATGAGAGAGGCGAACAAATAACAAAATAATTCTTTATGAAAAAATATTTGTACTGCAAAAGACCTAAAAGCGGTAATTTATATTCAAAAATATTATTGTTTTCAATTTTTTGGATATTTTCCTCAAATTTATTAAGAAACAATTTTTTATTTTTTACTCTACAAAATATCGCAATTTTACTTTCCTTTTTATTTAGCCACAGTATATAATTGATATCGCTTACCAGTAGTAAATTTTTTATTATGGCATCTTTTACTGGATATGCTTTAAAAAAATCGCCGACGGTACGAAAAAAAACATTTTCAGACAAAAAGGATACTAAATTAGTTTTCTTTACACAAACCGACTTTGAACAACGTTCGCGAAATATACATAATTCAAATTTAATTCCATCTTCGAACTTTGTCGAAAATATTAAGGTTTTTGCCTCATTTTTTACTAAATCAAACTTTTTCAGATTTATTTTTTGAGGCTTAACATAAATGTAATTAGAAGAACTAATTTCTTTTATGTTTTTTTTGAATTCAGCGTCATCGACAATAGAGTTATCGGGAATATTTACTGAAAAATCTATACACTTTTTTATGTTTCCAATATCATTTGATATAGTAAACATGTCACCTATAAGACACCAATATTTGTCCTGACCAAGTGCGATTATTTTTACATTTTTATATTCGTCAATAACATTAGAAGTATTGTTGTAGAGTGTGTTATTTTTGTCAATTAGATTAAATCCTTCGTTAAACAATGGAAATTGGATATTTTGTTGAGAAATCAACAAAAATTTTTTGTCGTCAGGATTTTCCAGCCACATTGAGAGCAAAACCTTTTTTCCAATTAAAGCAAGTATGTTTTTCTCACTGAGTTCAAAACCGATGCTTTTTTGAACATCTTTTATATCATTTGTAAAACTAAGTGTTGTCGAGGGAAGTTTTTTAAAAAACCATTTAGAAAAATCTTTGAAATGCACATAAAAATTTGTTTTTTTAAAATCAGACCAAACAAAACTCAAATTATCAAATCTTATTATGACCGATACATCTGACGAAATAAATTTTTCATAGTTTAATTCAATTGAAGTAACTTTTTTTTCTTTATGAAGTAGAAAATAAAGTGTAATTACAATTAAAACTACTGAAATCGATAAAACTAATTTTGTTTTTTTACTTTTCACTTTTGCTAAATATACATCCACAGTAATTCTGAATATATAAATTTAATTTTCTAAATTTATTAAGATTTTTATAAAAATCTCGTCGACCATCATAATAATAAAAATTTGTTCCAGTTTCCTTTGCTACTTCTTCACCTATTTTTTTTAGAATATCATGTTTTTGATATGGACTTGTTAGGAGTGTTGTTGAAAAAAAATCCATTTTTAATTCTTTGGATTTTTGTGCAACTTTCGTAAGCCGTAGTCGATAACATATTGAACACCTTTTGTTTGGCTGACGACAAACAGATTTAATTTCTGATGACCACAAATCGTCATCATATTCATCAACGATTAAGGGGAACAATTTTTTTGCAACACTTAGTCGTTTTTCATATTCATCTTGTGGTTGTATGTTTGGATTATACCAATAATGTTTCACACAAAATTCATTGGATAAAAACTTTGTTGTGGAAAATCCACAAGGACCGCAACAAGTATGGAACAAAAGTGTTTTCATAAGATATCGACATGAGATATCGAAGAAAATCCAACATAATAAAAGCGGGAGATGGGATTCGAACCCACGACGTCCACCTTGGAAGGGTGGCATTCTTCCACTGAATTACTCCCGCATTAAAAGACAGAATTAAGAATTATTCGTACGTTTTTTTCGCACGATTGAAAACCAATATCGCACGGTCGCACAGACCGTGCCTACACATAACTACGAACTAAAAACTAAGCCCGCGAGAGGGCTCGAACCTCCGACCTGCGGTTTACAAAACCGCTGCTCTACCGCTGAGCTACACGGGCAAAAATGGACAATTTCAGTATTTGCTACTTATCGCTTAGTTTTGCTTCTATATCATAGACACCTGTTTTTGTGATTTTTACATTGAAGCTTGTATTCTGCTCAAGTCGTTTAGCAACATTGGTTGCAGTACCTTCTTTTAAATCCAAATCAAGTAAGGCAACATTGTTTGAATAATTTCTGACGAAACAATCGCGAACCTCAATCAATGCACGAACCGACATTATAAAACTATTGAGTTTATTTATATTTTCCACATTTGAAATAGTTAAGCGAACAATAGAACGCTCTCTTAAAAATTTAAGAACTGTTTGTGGAATATCTTCACCCATTTTTTTAGCACAGTTCGCAATTGATGATTTCGCAGCAGCAGATTTTGTTACATCCACACCACCAAATGTTTTTTCATCGGTCGTAATCACATCATTAGAACCAGTTTTTGTTACTTTAATAGCAACCGTAGCACGATATGAAATCATGCCTCCGAGTCCCACATCAGTGTTGAAGTTTGAATCGGCCTTTCCGTTCACAAAAATATCTGAAATAGTGGAATCTGAAACAGTAAAACCAGCCTCAATAAACTTATTTTTCAACTCCAATTCAGCATATTTTGTATCGGATGGCTGTCTGTCAACAAATTCATCAATTTTCAACGCTACAACAGGGTTACCAAGTTTTTTCGGTTCAAGTTCTAGTGCTTTCAATTTTGCCGACAAATCTTCTTTTCTTACAAGCGCTTTTATTTTTGTTTTATAAAAATCACTCTCTCGCCATTCTTTCAAGATGTCATATTTTTCAATGTATCCCTCAGTTTTAGAGGTAATATTATCTTCAATAAGAATTGCTTTTGAAACAAGTGCCTCCTGCGACACATAAACACCTATAACAAGTCCGAGTGCATTTTTCATCGCTTCGTGTAAAGATGTTTTTTTTGCACCGTTTATGTCATTATCAACAATAGGTGCCATACCCTCTGCCTCAACAACTTCCGTGTTAGGAGTAGTTGCTTTAATAGAGTGTTTTGTTGAAGCACAACCGGAAAAAAGAGTGAAGAGCGAGGGGAAAAAAGTAAACAGTAGCAATAGTGAAAAATATTTTTTCATATATAATATTCTATCCTTATAAGCCTTATAAACATTGCAAAAAGCAGTAACATAATAATATGCTGTTGATATGTGAAAATCACACAACAATACCACTGCACAATCGCTGTTGTCTTACATCGCCCTATTATTTGTTACCCACGCATCAATGAATTTTTATTTGTCTGCGATTTTATTCGCCCATGACTTTTAAGCCCATCTCTTTGAGGGCTTTTTTAGAAAGGCGAAGCACGACTACACAACCATCATCGGATGTCCACTCACTTCTGACAACTTGCGCACCTTTTATGGTAGCATTTATGGTTGTTGCGAGCATTGAATCTGTTTCAATTGCTTTTTCCACAGTAATTCCACCTTCAAGTTGAACACCTTTAACGACAGAAAGCATGTTGTATTGAGCGTTGACAACTGCAGCATTTCTGGATGTTGCCATTTTTTGTGTTCTGTTTTCAAGTGTTTGATCGGCACCTCCAATTCCTCTGGCAAAAATAAAGGTTTTTGTTACACCTTGTTCTACCCATTCCTTTTCAATTTCACCCTCTTTAGAAACAGTTCCCTTGTCTGGACTTGAAGCACAACCGATAAAGACAGGCAATAAACAACAAACAACGAGCAACGAGAAAAACCAATTCCCAATTCCAATTTTCATACCTTCCCCCTTGTCGCATATCGCGACCGCTTTAACGTCAGAGAGTGAAAAAACAAGAGAGTGAAAAAACTTTTTTTCTTCTCTTGCCTCTCTTATCTCCACTTTTACATTGCCAGCGGTCGGAATCGAACCGACGACCCCCGCCTTATGAGAGCGATGCTCTAACCGACTGAGCTACGCTGGCAAATAAGTCAACAAATAAGTCAACGAATTCACACGATTGAAACTATCGGTTGAAACCGTTCTCATATATCCGTGCCTACATATTTATGCAATCAACATCCGATTCAATCCTGATACCACAAAATCTATCCGCCATTATATTTATACATTACGTCTATCTACATCACTATCAGTTTTTTATCCGTTTGCATCATCATTTTCATCTCATCAACAATACCATCTATTTCAATTTCTTTTTGTTGTTGAAATTCCATATCTCGCAGAATTACCTTCTTATTCTTAATTTCTTCCTCACCAATTATTATTACATATTTTGAGTTTAGGGAACAAGCAAGTCGCATTTGTGATTTAAGTGATTTTGTAAAATACCCACCGTCGGCAACCATACCTAAATTCCTGATTTTACACAAAGTGTGAAACGCTATTTTTTTACAATCATCGTTTTCGGTTGCACAAACAAAAAGACAGGGGGTGGGAGGCGGCGAGTATGGAGTAGTTGATTTATTTATAATTTCAGCTAAACGATCAACGCCTATCGCAAAACCAACAGCAGGAGTTACTGAACCGCCCATATCATTTACAAGATTATCGTATCTTCCACCTGCACAAACAGCATTTTGACTTCCTAAAACATCTGATGTAATTTCAAAAACCATTTTGGTATAATAATCAAGACCTCTTACAAGTTTATGCGAGATGGTAAAGTCAACGTTTACATCTTTCAATTTGTTTTTTAATTCTTCAAATTCGTTGGTACAGTTCTCGCAAAGTTCTGGTTTAATGTCTCTAAATTTCTCGCCATCAATTTTACAGTCAAGCACTCTAAAAGGGTTTTTTGCAGAACGTCTTTTGCAATCATCACACAATTCGCCATCTTGTTTACAGGATAATATTTCTTGTATTTTTTTGAAAAATAATGAGCGACATTTTTCGCAACCAAGATTATTAATATCTATTTTAATATTTTTAATTCCAACTTTTTCTAAAATTTCCTTTGCTAACAAGATTATTTCAATATCAGCATAAATCGAAGGGTTGCCGAAATACTCACACCCAACTTGATCAAATTCACGAAATCTCCCTAATTGTGGTCTTTCCTGACGAAACATTTGCCCAACATAAAAAAATTTTTGCGAAGGATATTTTTGTGAAAGATTATTTTCAATATATGCACGGACAACGCCAGCCGTACCTTCTGGACGTAAAGCAATTTTTCTTTTGCCTTTATCCTCAAAAACATACATCTCTTTTTCAACAATATCCGTTGTTTCACCAATTGTTCTTAGAAAAAGTTCCGCCAGTTCAATTATCGGAATTCTTATCTCGTTAAATTTATACTTCTGGAAAACACTTCTTGCTGTTTTTTCAATAAACGAAAAAGTTTCAGCAGAAACACCAGCAATATCTCTAAAACCTTTTACCGAATGATATTTCATATTAAACTGATGTTAAAATTTTTCCCAGTGCAAAACTTCGTTTAATTTTCTTTTTTGAATATTTGGTTTTTCGGCAGAATAGCCGACTGGTATTATAGAAATTAATTTATATTCGCAAGGAACATTTAATTCTCTCATTATATTTTCTGTATATTTCTTTTTATCGCCAGCAACCCAACAAGTGGAAAGGCCGAAATTATTTACTGCAAGCAAAATATTTTCAGTTGCAGCACACCCGTCCTCTAAATAATATTTTACATTTTTGGCAAAAATTATTATGCAAAAAGCAGCATCTTTTACGAACGAACCGTTATAATCGACGATTTCAGAAATCGTTTGCAATTTTTTTATATCTGTAACGACAATAAATTCGCAGGGCTGAATATTGTTGGCTGTTGGTGCAAGGCGTCCGCAATCAATTATATTCTCAATAATTTCTTTTTTTACATCGCAGAAATCTGCCTTACGCGAGAGTTGTCTTTTAGATCTTCTCGTTCTTATACATTCGATAGCATCCATGATTTTATTATACCCAAAAAAATACAAAAATCAAGGTTTGTTTACATAAATCCAACGTCGGATTTAGTAACATTTGAATGTATCTACATTTTACCACTTCGAATCGTATTGCAGCTTGAACGTGTTTTCTCTTTTCCCATATTCTACATTTCCATACCCATCAGCATCACTTATTGTATGCTCATACTTGAACCATATACTTGCATCTTTTGAAAGTTTCTGGTCAAACTGTATGTAGCATCTTGTACCTTTTGATGGATTTCCCATAATACTTGTTGTCCAGGCAACAAACACATTTTTCCAATATGGTTCCGATTGGGTTACATATTCATCAGGTGCATCAAAAAATATCATTCTGACATTAATATTTAAATCTGGTGTAATTTTATATTTTACGTCGCTAAATATCATTTCGCCAGTTGTGATTTCATTTATTTGCTCAATCTTTTTTCTTCTATGCTCGTATCTTGCCATATAGCGTATATTTTTTGAAGCGTCCCATTTTATCTGTAGTCGTGTTTTTCTTAATACCTTCGGGAAATCATTACTATCTTCCTCGAAACTTCCACCTTGTGGCAGTGCCCTTACTTTTGAATAAATATCCCATTCTCTAAAAAGAAGTTCAAAATTACTGTAAATTTTATATTTATATTCAAGGTAAAAATCAACTCCATTAAAAGAACCAATTGGCCTTGTTGATTGTGAGGATATAGAAAGTGGTTTGTAGGCAGGCATATTAAAAATACTTCCAGATAGATGAGCCGAATGTGCCTTTTTTGTATATTCAGTACCCGCAAAAAAACCTTTTTGACTTCTAACCTCACTTAAACCATAGTCGGTTTCCATGCTGGTACTTATCGTCGCAACTTTTGATTTGCCAAATCTGTTATAATAATTCTGACCGTAATTATAATACCCATTCCACATAATAATCGGTGCAATCTTGTAAACCATCTCTATTAAATATGACTGTCCCGATTGACTTCTTCCTTCGTATTTTGGCGCATCCGACCTCGCCCATTCACCAAAAAAATTTAGATTTTTATAGTATGTATCAAATGCAAAATCGTAAAGCGAGATTTTATTGCCTCTAAATGTATAAGTGCCTGTTTCAGGATTTAATGGACGAATTTCTGGAGTATAATTTGCTGTATAGGCGAGCACCGATATATTGGTATTAGAAATAAATGACAAAAAATATTTTATGTACGTTCCGTAGAGTTTCTCTTTTAATGTTTTGTTTGCTATTCGCTGCTCAGCCGTTCTAATATATCCACCGCCGTCATATTCTCGCCAAAGTAAAAAGTATGCATTTGCTGAGCCATCTTCATTTAATGGTGCATCGAGAAATTTTTCTGATACAAAAATCACGGTATCAAAAGCATCATATTTTTTTTCAAAAAAAGCACCACACAAGTGTTGATTGGGATTTGTTGATTTATCCTCTTTACCACCGTTTCCTTTTATTTTTATAGGTCTACCTATTTCATCTAAATTATCATAAAAAGCAAGTCCCTGATTTAATTGCATTGCATAATTACCGAGAATAATTTTTGTGAAATAAAATGTATCATTCGTTTTCAAATAAAACTTTTTCAAATTATATTGTCTAATGTTGTCAAATGTAAATGGTGGTTCCTGATCTCGTCTGTATGCGAGAAAACCAAATTCGCGTTTGTCGTTATATTTTATACAAGTATTAGCGTAAAAATAAAATGGTTCATGATAATGACCATAATAATCGCTTTTTGATGAATCGTCGTTGTTATAGTAATTATCGGGTGTTGAGGAAACAGGGCGGGTCGCCTTGCATCTCAATTTTATATCGCCGCTCAATACATTTTTCGTTTTTAATTTCTTTACAGTAATATATGGCTTTATCTGTTCATAAAATTCACTTGTAACGCCTTGCACATTTTTAATATCCTCAACATCGAAAAACGATTGTTTTTTTCTGTATTTTAATATCTTTGTTGCAAGTTGTGCCGTCATATATGGAATATCTAAAAGAGAACAAACATCTGCTGAATTTAAATCAACTGGATTAAAAATTAATTGCTTTTTTATGTTTTCTCCCTCTAAATTCTGAACCTGCTCAATTACAAAAATACCTGTTTCGTCTAAATTATCGACTTCGGAAAAATTATCGACGAGAAATGGAATCGCATTTTCTTGAGTAGCGTGCCCAATAGATGTAGCATAGAAAATTAGTACAAAATATAAAATATACCTGATAGTTTTTACTTTACACATTTTAGAGTAGGATTTTTGTGTGTTTCAAGTTTTAGAGAAAGAGAGAAAAGGTGTGTACCGCCTAAAACGGGATGTAAAATATATCCATAATCTATACCAATATTTTTGTTTTTTAAACCAAAACCCGACGAGAAAGATGTAGGTTGTGTTCTTACACCAAATCTAACTGCAAATATTTTTAAAAGATTTATTTCTTCAGATATGTGAAGTGTAATACCATCAAAATCGTCTGATTTACTTACATCAAGATTCGAAGTAATCCTTTCAAGTACCTTCAATGAAATACCAATTTGAAAATTCTTGCTGACTAATTCTGCTTTACTCCCAACATTTGGGCCATTAAAATTAGTGGCTGAAGAACCAATTGAAATATTATCTTTCACGTTTCCAATAAAACCACAATCAAAACCGACTGCATTTCCAGAACCATATTCTTTTATTTTCAAAGCCATATTTTTCATTGTGTAACCAAAGGCTAAATTTTTTGTTAAATAAAATCCATGTGAAAAATAAAATTCAGTTTCACCGTAAATTGAATCGCCAAACTGGTTATAAGAAAGTCCGACTGTACCGAAATTTTTTAGATAGAGGGCAAAACTCCCCACCATATATGAAAGTTCGTTAAACCCATAAAGATTGCAATGGGTTGTAGATACATCACAAATAGAAACAATTCTTCTTAGTCCACCAGGATTGTAATAGATTGCCGATGAGTCGTTTGATAATGCTACAAACGCTCCAGATAGAGATGCTACTCTTGCGGAAGAATATCGTTGCTCAAAAGCGGAGTAAAGATATGTTGAAAAATAAAAAGACAAAAAAAAATAACCAATCTTTTTTACAGTTATTTTCATTTATTATTTTTTCATTTACTATTGCTACGAATGCTGTAGGGTATATTTATTCAGTAGATTTCTAACAGCACTATCTCCAAAACCTCAAACAGGTTGCTTATTTTGGCTTGACTTGACCCATTTTTGGCTAAAGCAACCTACCTCAAACCCGTCTCTTTCTCTGTTTACATAAGGTATTTTATACTCCGGGGAATAAAAACCCCCATACACTCAAATCTTCATCAATATCAGACCAGTGAATTCCATATCCTCCAGGAGAAATTTCAAAGTGTTTTAACTGTTTTTCTGTTGCTTTTGATAGTTTTGAATACCATGCAATAGGAATTGACAAAGTTCTACCATCGCTTAAACTAATCACCATAACATTTTTCAAAAACCTTACAAACGTAATTATAGGTGCTTTAATTTGTTCAGCGATTAAAGTATTCATGCCAGGCCTACTCAATTCTTTGAGTGTTTCCTTTCACTATATTCAAAATGTTTTTTAACTGGCCTGGATTAAAACTATGACTCCAAACAAATTGACAAGAAGGAATCCAAAATTTTGCTTCACCACCTTATCCTATAACATGTATATGACAGGGTTCAAATCCTTCGTTGCTATAAAACAAAAAACGGTATCCCCTTAATCTAAAAACCGTTGGCATTTTTATTTTTCTCCAAAAATTTCTTAATGCGATATAAATGGAATTGGGCTGAGATTTCTTTTACCGTTTAGCCAGTTGTGTAGCGTAACAAAATGAACATTGAGTTGCTTGGTAAGTTGTTACAAAATACTTTTTTATATTTTTATTTTGATGAACGTAATTACAAATAACACTGGAAATTAAAAAGCTCGGGTTGCATGAATTGGAAATTATCTTAGTTTCGAGTGTCCTATCTGGGTATAATTTTCTCCAGCGATAAAATAATTTTCTCAGGCGGTAGGATTCGAACCTACAACCCTCCGGTTACAAGTACCCCTAAATTTCTTTAGGGCTCGGACTATCTTATTTCCATTCCAATCCGTCTCTCGGTCGCCAGACAGAACTACGTCTGACTGTTGTCGGACAATAAAAACTGGAATCTGGAAGCGGGCGCTTCCCCCGACATATCGTTCATACCGTCGGAGTACTCCCTTACGGGATAGTCTCTGCGCCTTACCCGATAACTATCGGGTCTTGGCTCAGGATTATCTTATACCTTTCGGTAGTTAGAATTCCCTGAATTCACCCACTTTTTCAATCACGATTTCTCGTGAAAGCTGCCAATCGACAGCCGGATGCTCCACCATTGAGCTACGCCTGAATTATAAATCTCCACCAAGTCATTGTACTGAATTTATTATATTAAATTTCTTTTCTTCCGTCAAGTGCGTTTATTAAAGTTACTTCGTCGCAGTATTCTATACTTCCTCCCGACGGAATACCTTTTGCAAGGCGAGTAATTTTTATGTTGTGTGATTTCAAAAGTTGTGAAATATACATTGCCGTAACATCACCTTCAACCGTCGGATTGGTAGCAATAAGAACCTCGTTTATTCCTTTCAATCGTTTCATAAGAAGTTTTATGCTTAGATTATCAGGGTGTACTCCGTCTAATGGAGAAAGAATTCCCAATAAAATATGATAAAGTCCTTTATATTTCCCCGTTTTTTCTATAGTTTGTAAATCAATATAATTTTCAACAACGCATATTTTTTGCCTGTCCCTATCTCCCTTAAAATCTGAACATATCTCACATGGACTTTCCTTGCATATAGAACAACAAATAGAACAGGATTTTATATTTTTTTTTGCGTCAATTATTGATAATGCTAAATTTTCAACGTCTTTTTGCGAGCTTTTCAATATAAAAAAAGCAAATCGTTCCGCCTGTTTTTGTCCAATACCAGGTAATTTTTTGAACGCATCAATAAGACGAATAAGTGGCCCAATCATTTAAGTCGCTCAATCATTTAAGTGACCCAATCTTTATTATTTGTTATCTGCCGACGGTTTTACAACACTACCACCGAATAAATCGATAATATTCTTAACTGTCGATGTAGATGTATTTCGCAATGGCATTGTTGTGCCAGATTTTTTGTTTTTACCAATTGACGTATGCGTTAGTAGCGATGCATTCGCATCCATGATGTCATTATCCTGTTGATATGCGTCTGAGGAAAGTTCTGTATTTTCCACAACATTTTCTGTAACATTTTCTGTGCCCGAACAGATTGATTGCGTAGATTCGTCGTTAATCGTGGTATCTAAAGATGGAATCTCGTTTTCTATTTCTTCGTTTTCTGAATTATTGGTATCTCCAATTTTTGTAGTGAATTCAAATTTTCCGCCTAATTTTTCTTCCATCAAAGGAAGCCATTCGTTTTTGTTTGATAAAACTGTTTCTATTTTATATAGATTATCAAATTCAATAACAGAAATTCCGTCATTTTGAATCGATATTTTTGTACCTGAAAAACAACTAAGAATACGAGGTCTGATTTTTTCATTTTTTAAAATTTCACTCCACGCTAAACGAACTTTTTCTTCAGACCAAGTAGGTTTGTCTATGGTGAAGGAATCAGTTTTAGCAAGTGTGGTTTTTGGTGTCACAGGAGTAGTTTTTGGTGTTAATGGTTCTGAATTTTTTGCGGCTGGTAATTTTTTTTCTATTGATTTTTCTTCTATCGGTTTGTCTTCGTTATTTTCAAGGTTTTCTGAGGAGGAAAGGCATGGTGAAGACAATTCAAGATTTTCAAGACGGGCTATTAGTTCGTCTAAACCGACATATTTTTGGGTGAGTTTTACGCAAAAAATTTCTAAAATAATAGATGGCTGTTCGGCATTTTTCATTTGATCAGTACAATTGGAAAGTATTTGTATTAATCGAAACAAAACATCAACAGACAAACTTTGCGAATACAATCCCAATTTTGTCGTATCAGAAACGGTTTGCACTAATTCTGGGGAAATTTTATAAAGCATTACATTTCTAATATATTCCTGTAAATCACAAACGATGTTTAGGGGGTCGTATCCGAGCAGCACTGTTTTATCTACAATTTGCAAAAGTTTTTTTGTTGCATTTTTTTCAATACACTCAAACATTTCCGAAAGAATATCTTCCTTAACAATTCCAAGTATAGAAATAACATCTTGCGGAGTTATATTGGTTCCGCAAAAAGATATAATTTGGTCAAAAGTACTTAAAGCATCTCTCAAAGCACCGCCGACAGATCTTGCAATTATGGCAACTGCTTTATTATCTATTTTAATATTTTCTTTTTCGGCAATTTTTTCTATCTGTACGCTTATTTCTTTTATTGATAGTGGACGAAAACTAAACCGCTGGCATCTGGAAAGTATTGTCGGAGGAATTTTTTGGGTTGATGTAGTCGCAAATATAAAAACTGCATGTGCTGGTGGTTCTTCAAGAGTTTTCAAAAGTGCGTTAAATGCCTCAGGTGTTATTTGATGTGCCTCATCTATAATGTAGATTTTATATTTTGACGACGATGGAGCGTATTTTATGTTTTCTCTTAATTCTCTTATTTGTTCTATGCCTCTGTTTGAAGCGGCATCTATTTCCATTACATCAATAGAATTACTGTTTGCTATTTCACGACAGGAATTACAATTGCTGCATGGTTGTTGTTCTTGTATCTGTTTGCAGTTTAATGCCTTGGCAAAGATTCGAGCAACAGTGGTTTTACCAATGCCACGCTGACCTGAAAAAATATAGCCATATGCGATTCTTTTTTCTTTTATTGCGTTTTTCAATACACGTACTATATGCTCTTGACCTATAACGTCGTCAAATTTTTGTGGTCGATATTTTCTCGCTAAAACAGTATATGACATAATAGTACCAATTAAGAATTAGGAATTGAGAACTCTGAACTACGAACTTTCAATTGCTTTTATGGAGGTGAAGGGGGTTGAACCCTCGACCTCATCGTTGAGAACGATGCGCTCTCCCAACTGAGCTACACCCCCAAGGATTATTTAGGAATAAATTGACGTGAAGTGTGTCATTGCAGACGACCTTGTCGTCGTTGCGAGAAGCGAATTAAATGAGCGATGAAGCAATCTCGATTGTTCTATCGTGTCTCGACCCTGCTTGTCATCTCGACTGAAAGGAGAGATCTCTCTGTTTCGACTGGAAGAGATCCATCGGTCGCTACGCTTACTCGGGATGACAGGCGTTCCGAATAACACCGCGTACAATAAAGCATACAATAAAATAATCAAAACTGTTACTGAAATGCTGAACAGTTATGCACGGTGCACAGTAGAAAAATACTCAAAAATCAACCATTATTGTCTTCAACAAATTTTTTAATATCTTCTATGTGCTGAAGCATTAATTTTGCTTTTGCAATACCAAAAGAAAATGGATATTTATCATTTTCATCCCGTTTCAAAACAATAATCTTGTTCCCCTTAAACTCCGATAATTCAAACATTGCTCTTTCCTCCTATGTGTCTTTTTCAATTAAGATCTTTCGGTATAGAACTTGGTGCAATTTTTATACTTTTCAATTCCAGTAAACCCGATATAATTGCACCAACAAAATATATCAACCACAAATATGTGTAATAATGGCCAAGAAGTGCTGATAGGCCAGCGGCAAGCATTGAAACGATAAATACCTCAAGGCCTACTTCAAGATATTTCCACTTCAAGGGCATTTGATTGTAAATGCTGTCCGACGGATAGTTATGACGACGTCGGCGAATTATTGTAACGGCAAGAAAAAAAAAGCCAACAGGCGAAATAAGTTGCGATACGAGATGAATTAATTTAAGTTCAATTTTTTGCTGACCACCTGCAAACCATACTGCATCATATAATTTTAAGTCGTTAAATAAAACAATGATTTTTGATGAGTTTATAGCAGCGATATTAATAAGAATAAATATAACAGCCATCAAAAATCCAATAGAATAAGAACCAATTTTGATCGTTCGCGAAGGTTCGCCTTCGTCGGAGTTCCAACAAAATATGCCGACTAATATTGCCGGTGAAATAATTGCCATTAAAAAAAACTGACGTACGCAATTTATAATCATAGGCCACGGATGTGGTCCAATTATATTTTGTAAAGGACGAGTTATAAAATATATTCCGAATAAAACAAAGGCATTAAAAACTTTTTTATAACCAATTTCTCCAAATATAATGCGTCTGATTTTTTCAACTTTCTTGATTTCTATCGCTATGATGAAATAGATAACACCAGCTATGATAGGAACCGCTATATTAATTAAGAAAACATGGAGCATAAATTAAAAATTAAACGTCCTCAATCACATTCAGATCGTGTCGCATCGGAAAGAGATCCATCGGTTACTACGCTTCCTCGTGATGACAGGCGAGATTGTCACGAGCCGATAAATCGGCCCTCGCAATAACCAAAAGTAGAATTACAACACAGTCACATCGCCACGCTGCTACGCCGCAGGCTTCACGTTTTATTCTCGCTTCAACGAGACTTCAACGAGATGAGTCTGCTTCGTAGCGTAGTGATGCAAATTGTCAGCAAACCGTCAAGCGAATTAATTCGCTGTTTTTGATCTGCTGTTTTTGATCTGCTTGTTTTTGATCTGCAAATATTTTAGAATTTTAATACACAACTAATTCTCCATTGCGATATGTCTAAGATGTTTGCAGAACCAGTAAGTGGATTGTAACCTGAAAGCCCGAGAATATCAAACGAAACATTCTTTGACCAGTCATAACCAATACCGTAATAATATTGTGTTGTTCTTACAGTGTTTTCAGAGATCGTAGTTGTTTCCGTTCCTGTATCTTTTCCATCAGTCGTTGCTTCATACGCTGTAGTGGTGGCACAATTTGATTCGAAAACCATTTTTTCTAAGCCATCGTTTGTAACTTTCGTAGTGTCTGTCATCTTTGTTGTCTGGATACTATGAGTTACGCCAAGTCGCACTGCAAATTTTTTCCAAGGTCTCATTTCAAGGCCTATTGGTAATAAAATGGTGTCTGTTTTTGTCTCGTCGATAAAAGAACCAGTGTCGGTATCAGTTATGGTTATACGAGCATCGGCGGATCCATCATTTACAACATTACCATCATTATCCGAGTCAATCGTAATAACATCATCTATGGAAAAGCATGTCAAGTAGAAAATAGCATCCCCTTTGTCAAAAATCAGCATCTTTTGACACGCTTCCTTCCCGCTAAACGGGTGGAGATAAACGAATATAAATTTGTAAATGACACCAATAATAAAGGTGT
>JBDRIG010000111.1:0-8556 GCA_043816185.1 Elusimicrobiota bacterium
CGGGGTTAAAGTCCGGTGTATATATTATACACCACTTTTGATCGTTTGAAAAGATCACAAAAGGTCTGCGCTTTTATGCGTTACTTTATGACCTCCCCGGAAGGAAGCTTGCTTTTCCATTATACCATTGCGATGGCGAAGTCCGTGGCAATCTCGGTGTTGAAGTTCGAGATTGCTTCGCCACCGCCCTCAATGACACACATTTTGCTATGGTTTAATATATAAGTTCCATGTCGATTTAACATGTAAACTTTGAGTTGGTTTCGCTTTCAATATGAACTTTCAAGAAATTATTTTTATACTTACAAAATTTTGGACTAAACAAGGTTGCGTGGTTGTTCAACCTTATGACTTAGAAAAGGGCGCAGGAACTTTTAATCCTGCGACATTTTTAAGATGTCTCAACGAAAAACCTTGGTCTGCCTGTTATGTGGAGCCATCGCGTCGTCCTACCGACGGTAGATATGGTGAAAATCCGAATCGTCTCCAACACTACTATCAGTTTCAGGTTGTGATAAAACCTCCACCGAAGGATATTCAAAAAATATATCTCTCGTCGTTAAAAGCCATCGGACTCAATCCAGAAAAACACGACGTTCGTTTTTTGGAAGACGATTGGGAAAGTCCTACTTTGGGTGCATCGGGACTTGGTTGGGAGATTTGGTGCGACGGGATGGAGATAACGCAGTTTACATATTTTCAGCAGATGGCGGGAATTGAACTTAACCCCATAACCGTTGAACTTACTTACGGCCTTGAGCGAATTGCGATGTATGTCCAGGGAAAAAAATCGGTTTTTGATATTTTATGGAACGATGAATTGACTTATGGCGAAATTCATCTTGAAGATGAAAAACAATTTTCAAGATACAATTTTGAAGAAGCGGATGTTAATTTGCTGCGAGAACTTTTTGAAAAATATGAAAAAGAATGTAGATCGCTTTTGTCAAAAAATCTAGTTCTTCCTGCATATGATTTTGTTATGAAAACGTCGCACACGTTTAATCTTTTAGACGCAAGACATGCGATTTCAGTAAGTCAAAGAGTTTCATACATCACAAGAGTTCGCAATTTAGCACAAGAGGTTGCTAAAAAATATCTCGAAAAACAGAAGTGAATGCAGGGCGGAATTCTTGAGTTCTGCTATTGTTCGATGGAATTTAGAAAAAAATATACAGCCAGAAGATTATGGCTATTCGCAGATGGTTATTGTTTTGTGACGGTGATTATATGTTGATTGGTGATATGCTGCATTGCAAATAATTCGAATATAGAAAAATACAATTGGAATGAATTAGGAAAATGAATAAAGATATTTTATTAGAAATAGGTACAGAGGAAATTCCTGATAGGTATTTACCTTCCATAATTGAACGACTAAGAACAATTTCTGAAACGGAATTAAAACTTGCACGACTTTCGTACAAAAATATGCATATTTGGGCAACGCTACGCCGTATGATTTTATATTGTGAAGATATTGATGAGCATCAAATAGCCCTTGAGACGGAAATTTCTGGACCATCGGAAAAAATTGCTTTTGTAGATGGCAAACCCAACCAAATTGCGTTCGGTTTTGCAAAAAAATATGGCGTTGATGTGTCCGAGTTGATGATTAAAAATGGAAAGGTTTGTGTAATAAAAAAAGAGCCGTCGTTAAAAACAGAAATAGTATTACCAGAAGTTTTCAAAAAAATAATTTCTTCTTTAACATTTCCAAAAACAATGGTTTGGGGATTTTCTCGATTTAGATTTGTTCGACCGATAAGATGGATACTTTCGCTCTATGGGAAAAAAACGATAAAATTTCAGATAGCGGATGTAAAATCATCAAATTTAACTTGTGCTCGTTATTCTTATGGAAAAAAAATCAAAATTACAGAGCCAAAAAAATATTCGGATATTTTAAGAAATAAAAGCGTAATAGTGAATCAAATCGACCGTCTTGATAGTCTCAAAAAAACTGTTGCAGCATCTATTAAAAATATTTCACAATGTGAAATTTTAGCAAGTGATGAATTTTTTGAAACAGTAAATAATTTAGTAGAATTTCCGACTTCGATTTTATGTGAATTCGACAAAAAGTTTTTAAATCTTCCAGAAGAAATAATAATAAGTGTTCTCAAAAAGCAGAAAAACTTTATAATTGGTGATAGTAAAACAAAAAAAATTCTTACATATTTTGTAGGAGTAAAAGATGGAATTTCAACAAATCTACAAATAATAAAAGAGGGCTATGAAAAAGTGATTACTGCTCGGTTAGAAGATGCAGAGTTTTATTTTAGAAATGATACAAAAACAAAACTTGAAGAAAAAATCGATCAATTGAAAGGGATTGTTTTTCAGGAAAAATTAGGAACAATTTATGACAAGATTCAGCGGATAAAAAAGATAGCAAATTGGTTAAACAATAACATATCGGCATATCAACATATCAGCGTATCGACGCTTGAACGCCTCTGTCTTTTATGTAAAGCTGATTTATCGACGGAAACAGTATCGGAGTTTCCCGAATTACAAGGTATTTTTGGAAAAATTTGTGCCTTAAAAGACGGTGAGGATAAAGATGTTGCCGATGGTATTTTTCAACACTGGTGGCCTATAAATTATGAGGGGGAAATTCCTGTTTCAATAGAGGCATCAGTGGTTTCAATTGCCGATAAAATAGATACGCTTGCAGGTAATTTTGCTTGTGGGTTTATACCGACTGGCTCAGCGGATCCATATGGTTTACGACGTGTGGCATTTGGGATTGTAAAAATTGCAATTGAAAAAAAAATATCCTTTTCGGTTAAAGAATTAATAATTCATGTGATAGAAAATCTACCATTTAAGGTAAACGACGTCGTAAAAATTACTTCGCAATTGAATGATTTTTTAAAACAACGACTTAATACATATCTAAAAGAAAAAGATATTTTACAGGACGAAATCGATGCAGTATTTTCAATTGATTGTGTTGATATTTTTGATATATACAATCGCGTAGTATCGCTACATTCTATAAGAAAACTTCCAGATTTTTTGCGGATTGCAACATCTTTCAAAAGAATAGGAAATATATTAAAACAGGTGGGGAAAGAACAGAGAGAAGAGAACAGAGAATTAAAAATTAGAGAGGAGTTGCTTAAGGAACCTGAGGAGAAAGAATTGTATCAAAAATTTTTGGATGTCCAAAATAAAATTAAGGAAGAGACCGATCGGATGAATTCGCCGCAAGCTTCGCCGCAAGCTTCGCCGCAGACTTCGCCGCAGAATTCGCCGCAGACGAAAAAAAATAATTATATTACAGTGCTTCAAAAACTCGTTTTGCTAAGAGAACCCATTGATAATTTTTTTGACAAAATTCTTATTATGGATAAAGATGAACAGATAAAAACAAATCGGCTAATGTTACTTTTTACAGTCTATAATCAGTTTATAAAAATTGCTGATTTTTCTAAAATAGTTGTTGATTCAAAAGATGCATAAAAAACGACACGTAAAAAAAATACTTGACAAAAAAATAAATTTATTATATAAGATCAGTGGGCGTTTTTGCGTACCAATTTTGTGTATCAATAAAATAAAACAATAGACAAAATTTTCTTCAAAGGGTTTCAAAGGTTTTTATGAAAAAGATTTTATCAGGGTTTATTTATGCAATCTGTGTTTTTTGTTTGTGCAATCTGTGTTTTGCAGAAGCGAAGATCGATCTCATCTCTGGTAGCGTAACAGTCAACAATATAATAGCAGTCGTTGGTCAACAACTAAACACAAACGATGTAATAAAAACATCGGAACAATCAAGTTCCATAATTTTGTTAAATAGTCACAAGATTATCGTTTCGCAAGAAACTGAAATATCAATCTCAGAACTCACCCAAGGCAATTCTCTATTAAAAATCGTGTTAGGAAAAATCCGTGCCAAAGTAAATAAACTTAAGGCAGAACAGAAATTTGAAGTTAGAACACCAACAGCAATAGTTGCGGTTAGAGGGACGGATGTTGTAGTTTCAGCAAATGGTGAACTTGTAGTTATTGAGGGGTTCGTTGAGTTTTGTAGTCTTACCAAACCAGAAATAATGATTATTGTCAACGAAGGACAAAAATCAATAATTACAGATATTGGTGAAATTTCACCACCGGAAAAATTAACAAAAGAGGAAAAGGAAATAATATCTAAAGAATGGATTAATCTTGAAAGAAAAGACCTGCGAGAAGAAAAAACAAAACTTGAAAAAAAAGAGCGAATGGAAGAAAAGGCAAAGCTTGAAAGAAAAGACCTGCGAGAAAATTTAGAAAACGACACAACTGAATTAAAAGATTTAAAGAACGAATTGTGTGGAATTGTTTCAGATATAAAAACTGATGTAAATGTGACCCGTGAAATAGTCAATGAAATGAAAGAAGGAGATTTTGCGGTAGGCAGAAGTTTAAAAGATGTTCATGGTAATCTTGTTCGTGTTGAGCAACTTCTACTTCGCCCTAATAACCAAACGCTTCTTTTTTTGAATCTAACAAAAAGAAACAGCTATGTTTATAATGGCAAATTTAGTTATGATGGTCCGAATGGCAGACGATTAGATATTCTTGAAATGAGAATAACATTTAATAAAAATCTACCAGAACAGTTAACAAAGTGGCCTGGTTTTATTTCCAAACAAGATGAAGATACTTTCTATCCGCAAAGCATCCACTACCTTTTAAGTAATTCAAAAGATAGATTGGAATTTATTGGTATTTCAAAAGATAAAGGCGACCTTGATGAGGAAGACAAAATATTGACTGAAAGAAGAATCGTTATGAATGGTTATATTAATGGATGGAAGATAGATCCAAACTATCATTCAGATAATCCTCCAAGTGGTGTTTTAAATGATCTTCCTGATGATATAGAAATTACGGTTCAAGATGGTTTTGTTAATGATAAAGATATCTCGACAGATGGTTCTAAGAATGGTGATCTGTGGGCGACAAATATTTCGTCGAAAATAAGAATTTTTAAGGATGGGTATAATGATAGATTTGTAAATATATTTGTGGAGTCGTATGGAATAAATAATGATGGTAAAATACTTAACTTAAAAGATTTTATAAATACGTCAGAAAATCCTTTTACTATTTTGAAACAAATTGCGGTTGAAAATATTTTGAGTGTTAGAGAAGGTAATACTGTTTCTTCGCCAAATTTTTTTGAACACGGGAGAAACATTGATATTATAGTTACGCCTGACATTATTGTCGCTATTATACAAAAATTGGCAACCAAGGCGAGCAATATAGCAGATTCTATAAAGTGAGAATGCAAATGACCGCAGGTAAAAAGGTACAGATGACTACAGATAAAAAGAAAAAAGTTTTCATCCAAAGATTGGTATGTTTGACAACGGTATTTCTGACGTTGTTGCTGTCTAGCAATTTTCTTAATTCGCAGGAATTTCAGGACACTGCTTTAGGTAAAGAGATGATAAATCTTGGGATGAAATTTTTAGATGATCCTGGTGATTTTTTCTTTAATTTGCACACCGATAGCGAGGATTTCTCACCCGTTCCATCCAATAAAAATGGAACAATTAGATTCAATCTGTTTCCAGCATCCCTTCCTTTTACATGGTTAAATCTTAATTTGAAAGCAAAATTATTTAACGAGCAAAGCATTCTTCCTCAAATCGATTTGGTAGGTCAGTATGGAGATATGCTTGCCCTCAATTTCATTTCTAGTGACATAAAACCAAGTTTCAGCGATTACTCTGCTGGTGCAGTTTTCACAAAATCAGCAACAAATAAAACAAAATTTTTTTGTGGTGCTAAATACTCAAATGTCAGTATGAATGTAAATCTATCTTCTTCATCAACAGTAGGGGTTGGTGAATTTAGAATGGAGGAATTAAATTTTAAGGTATCGGGTATATTTATACTCATGGGACTTACACATCAAAAAGACGTAAACAAATCATCACTACTTACTGTGCAAATGGGGTATGGTTTTGATGCTAAGAAAATTACATCTAGAATTACACTTTCTAAAAAACATCTAGATTTTGGGTTGGATATTTTTCCAGAGGGGCTTTTTGTAATCCATCCATTCATAGCATATCGCTGGAATATATGAAAAACTATAAATTACAAACTATAAACTATAAATTGTTGTTTTTTTTGGCTTTCCTTTTGCTGCTTCTCGTTCCATGCCCTATGCCCTCTGCTGTTAAAGTTTCACCGTATTACTCATTGCAATTTACCGAAGGTGTGTTTATTCCCAGTGCGGGTGAGTGGAATTTTTCTATCAATCTTCTAAACGATTTAGGAGTAATGATTAAACCAAAAAATAAACACTCGTATGTAGGTTTTTACGAACTGAAATATACAGGTCCTGGCTTAAAGCGTCAGGAAGGTGAAAAATTTACCGATAGAACAATGGATCATCTAGCCGTGTTAAGGCATAGTTATAACATATCTGAAAGTTATTTTTTGAAAAGTCAGGTTGATTATATGAAAGAGTATAAAAGGACAGGTAGTAATGAAATTTGGGGAACAGGGCTTTATGACTTTGCGCGGATTGGCGGACTAGTTTCTTTTGAGAAAAAGTTCTCCAGTAAATTATGCTCAAGCATTTCCTTGCAATATCATTTTCTAAATTTTCCAAACTATACCGATTTATTGGCTGAATATCAAACAGCAAGTAGTGAAAACGTAGAAAGTTCTACGGGTAAGCAGAATCACTCGCTTTACCAAACAGGTTTTTCTGTTAACTATAAAGCCAATCGCTTTGCAAGTGATATAATTTTTCAGAATTATACTAAACAAAAAGTGGCGGCTGAGTCAGTTCAACCTGATGGCACCTATTACAGTTCTAATCTCCAGAAAGATGCGATAATAAATTTTTCAATAAGGCACGATAAAAATCTTTGGGAAAGAGTTTTGTTAATGCCTGCGATTTCGTATAAAATAAAAAATTCAAACCAGAATTATTTGCATTTTACCTCGGTTGGCTCCACAGAAACACCTTCATATTTTGCCGATCATTATAGTTACAATGAGATTACACTTTCACTGCCGATATCACTTGTTTTACATAAAAAATGGGAAATTTCTACATCTGGCGAGTTTGATATTAAGTCGTACACAAAAAGACCACCACAAAATGACGACGGTAGTTTCTTAACAAGTAAGAGGCAAAAAAACAACCAATTCATTTTAAGTTCTGGTATAACCTTCAAGCCAAATGAGATTACTCGTACCACTATTTTTTATGTTTTTCAAAATCAGTCATCTAATATGAAGCTTGAAAAGTATTTACCGTACAACTACACCGCAAATTATTTTGGCATAAAATTCGAATACACATATTAAAAACCAATCAAGAGTTTAGGGTTCCGACGTTAAAGAATTTTTAATTGTTTTTTTAAAAGACGTTTATGAGAAAAACTTTATCTGGTCTTATCTGTTATGCAATCTGTGTTTTTTGTTTCCATAATCCGTGTTTCTCAAACACAAAGGGGCTTGGCACTACTGGTGCCCAGTTTCTTAAAATAGGAATTGGTGCAAGGCCTCTCGCAATGGGTGGCGCATTTTCTGCGGTTACCGACGATGTCAATTCGATTTATTACAATCCTGCATCTTTAACTCGCGTCAAGGTTAGAGAAGTTTCGGCAACATATTTAAAGTATTTTGAGGATGTAAATTCTGGATTTATCGGATACGCTAATAAGTGTTTCAAAAAATATTATATTGGAGTTGGTGTTGCATATCTTCAAGTTACCAATATTGAAAAACGGGATTTAGCAAAAAATGAATTTGATGGATTTGGTGCGACAGATATGGTGTTGTTTTTGGATTGTGCAAAAAAACACGTTGCCAGTTCATTACTTAAAAATCTTGCGGTTGGTGCTGGACTTAAACTGATCAATCAGAAAATTGATGATGAGTCAGCATTTACTGTTGCATTGGATTTATCTGCTTATTATCCTGCCAACGATAAGTTATCATTTGCTTTTAATGTACAAAATATTTCTTACGGTGTAAAATTTATTGACGAGACAGATCCACTTCCTTTAAATGTAAAAGTTGGTGCGGCATACAAACCGATAAAAAGTTTAACTGTTGCTTGTGATTTAGATGAGTATATTATCGATAATAAACTGTATGCTTCCGTCGGCGTAGAGTATTGGATAAAAAATGTTCTGGCATTAAGGGGTGGTTATCGTTTTGGTTATGACACATCATCGTTAGGTGATATAGTTGGTCTTGGCGTTGGTAGCGGTATAAAAATTTGGGGGCTAACACTTGATTATGCGTTTGTTCCATTTGGAGATTTAAGTGATACACACAGAATTTCCTTTGGCACCAAATTCTAAAAAAACATTTGTGAAGTAGTGTAGCTGTTTACTATTTCCGATGGTAAAATTTGTTACAGCTGTTATAAAAATAATAAAAATACCTTGTCAACTCATTTAATAATCTAACCCTTGGTAGGAAGGAACAGAGTTGTTAACAACATAAAGTTCAGGTTCAAAATTTTCCTGAATTTTCTTAGATTTAGAAGTCATTTGAAAAATTTTATCTAATTTTTTGTCT
>JBDRIG010000112.1:0-42800 GCA_043816185.1 Elusimicrobiota bacterium
CTCGGTAAAAAGTTGCTCTAACGATTCTTTTTTGAAATAACCACGATTTACTGCTTTTTCCGATAAAACAATTTCTCTAAAATAGTTTTTCCAGTCGTTTTTGAACCATTTTCCGACGGGAATGCCGAAACCCATTTTGCCTCTATGTAAAATTTCCTTTGGCAAAAAATTCTTGAATGTTTTTTTGAGAATATATTTTGTCGTCAATCCATGTAATTTCCATGCCGACGGAAGTGATGCGGAAAATTCCAAAACTTTATGGTCAAGAAACGGACTCCGTGCTTCAAGTGAGTTTGCCATTGAGGCAATATCCATTTTAACCAAAAGACACTCTGGAAGATATGCTTTCAAATCCGTGTAAAAAACTCTGTCCATTATATTTCCCGCAGATGCGTTTTCAAATATTTCTTTCATATAATTATACGTGTTCTGATGCAAATTTTTTTTCATATTGTCACTATAAAGTTTCTGTTTTGCTTCATTTGTAAAAAAGCAATGCCATTGTATATTTCTTAATTCCGGCGGTTCGGAAAGTGCAGAAACGAGCCGTCGTAGGTATCTGAAGTATTTTTTATCCCTAAAAGGTATAAGTGAAGATAATTTTTCTGTATTCTTTTTTCCAAGTATCTGAAATGGCCAGGAAAAATAAAGAGAACCCTTCATCGCTTTGTATCGTAAATATCCACCAAATGTTTCATCACCACCATCGCCATTCAATGCTACTGTCACATGTTTTTTTGTCTCATTTGCAACAAAATACGACGGTAATGCGGAAGAATCAGCAAAAGGCTGCCCGTAATGCCAAACAAGTTTTGGAAGAATTTCAATAAAATTAGATTTAACAATAAACTCGTGATGGTCTGTATTAAAATGTTTTGCGACAATTTTTGCGTATTTCAATTCAGAAAAACTCGCTTCTTCAAAACCAATAGAAAATGTTTTTATCGGTTGTGGTGAAAGTTGGCTCATGAGTCCAACGACTATACTAGAATCAACTCCTCCAGATAAAAATGCACCTAATGACACATCTGAAATCATTCGCAATTTCGTCGCTTCCTTCAATAGTTTTTCTGTTTCCGTGCAAGCACAATCAAAAGACAAATCCGTTTTTTTTGTGAAGTCCAAATCCCAGTATTTTTCTATTTTTATATTTCCATTTTTGTCGCAAGCAAGAGTATGGGCAGGTAAAAGTGATTTTATATTCTCAAAAATTGTTTTTGGCGACGGAATATACTGATATGTTAAAAAAAGGTCAATTGATTCTAAATCAATTTCAGGTGTTTTTTGGAGATATTCGAGAATTGATTTTATTTCTGACGCAAAAACAAATGTTCCATTTTTACAATAATAATAAAGTGGCTTTTTGCCAATTCGGTCTTTTGCTATAAAAAGTTTTTTGTTTTTCTCGTCCCATACGGCAAATGCAAACATTCCTCGCAGATATTGAACGCAGTTTTCGCCATATTCCTCGTATAGATGTACTATAACTTCTGTGTCCGTCTTTGTATAAAATTTGTGTCTTTTTTCCAAATCTTTTCGCAATTCCAAAAAATTATAAATCTCACCATTAAGCACTACCCATATTGTGCTATCCTCATTGTAAATCGGCTGGTTACCTGTTTCTAAGTCAATAATTGCAAGTCGCCTTATACCAAAACCCATTTTGGATTTCAGGTTTTGAGTTTCAGATTTAGAAATATAATATCCTTCGGAGTCCGGCCCCCTGTGTTTTATTACATCACACATTTTCTGAAGAATATTTTTTTCTACTTGTCTATCATTGGCAAAATTATAAATCCCAACTATTCCACACATAGTTTAGTTTTTTTATTTAAACATAATCAATCGCCACATATTTAATGCTGTGATTGCTGCCTTAAAAAAATTCCCGCCGACACCCTTACTTATACCGACCCTTCTTTTTAGTGTTACCGGTATTTCAATAATCATAAGGTTGTTTTTGAGTGCTACAAGAAGCATTTCACAAGAGAAATGGTTTCCTTCAACCTTTAATTGGTCTATTATTTTTTCTAACGCTTCCTTTCTAATCAATCTAAAGGTACATCCTAAATCCGTTAGACGAACATTCCAAAATCGTGTTTGAAGTAACTTTGCCATGAAAACATTTCCCCATTGAATAAAAAAATTTAGTTGAGAATCCGGAGTATTTAGTTCTTTTGTCGTTCTTGTGCCAATCACCATATCGGCATTTTCAATGTATGCGATGAGTTTTTTTAAATCACTACCAGAAAAAGTACAATCGCCTTCAACTAAACATACAATATTTCCAAATTTCATCGCCTCTTTCAATGCACGAATGCAACAGGCACCATAACCCTGAATACTTTCCCCAACTACTTCTGCACCTGCTTTTAATCCCTCTTCCGTGGTTCTATCAACTGAATTATTATCAACTACAATTACTTTTGCTACATTTTTTTGAGATAAAAAATCCTTAACCGCGAAACCTATAGAAAGGTCGTCGTTATATGCAGTTAACCCAACGGAAATTTGTGGATTAGATACTGGTGCGAACATCAATGACTTCTTTTTTTCGGAAAAAATAGCAGATACTAAAAAATCAAGTATACTAATCACTGTGCCAAAAATAAAAAAACTATTAGTTATATTCAGTATCCACACCGATTGAAAAACATATATTGAAAAAACACCAAGAATAGAACCAATAACATACATCAGAAAAAAAATAAAACAAACAACAAAAAAATGAACTCCGTAGAGTAAAAATTTATGATCCTTCATAATTTTACCATTTGACTTGAATAAAAGATTTAATATCATTTATTAATTGTCCGCTAATCAAACTGCGAAAAAAACGTTTTAATATAAAACGTGGCCTGAAATAAAACTCGCGATAAAATTTTTTATAGTAGATATCGACGATATCCCAGTCAAGAGTTGGATGATCATATAAACCCCTTGCCGGGAAATAAAAATTATATTTCGACCATTCCTTTTCCTTAATTTTACCCATCATGCTTAATTGTTCAAAATAGGGTGTTGATGGCAAGGGAATAGTTATGGAAACCTTTGCTATGTCTAACTCTAGTTCTTTAGCAAAATTTATTGTTTCTTGCATTGTTTTTTCAGTTTCACCAGGGAGTGCCAGCATAAAAGATCCATACACCTCTAAACCAGCTTTTTTTGACATCTTTACTGCCTTCCGAATATCTTCACAGGTTTCTCCTTTACAAATAACTTTAAGAATATCATCATTTCCTGTTTCTATGCCATACAAAACCCTATAGCACCCAGCTCGCTTCATCAGAATCAAGAGTTCCTGGTCAACACGGTCAGCTCGAATTCCGGTAATGGTCGCCCACGAAAATCTAAGATTTCTCCAAATTATTTCTTCACATATACCTTTGGCTCTCTCAATATTCACGGTAAAACAGTCATCAGAAATGTGAATTTCCTTAAATCCACAATCAAGCATATATTGCATCTCATCTACTACCCTTTTTATTGATTTTGTTCTAAAATTTTTACCAAAAACATTTTTGTTGCAATAAACACACCCATATGGACAACCGCGACTGGTCTCAATCCACCCCGTTGGATTTGCTTTTGTAAGAAGTTTAGTCGTTTTATAGTTCTGAAGATTAAATAATCGCCATGCCGGATATGGCAAGTCATCTAAGTTTTTTATAAATTCTCTTCGTTGTGAAACATAGCAATTACCATTCTGTTTGAAAGCAATCCCGACAATATCTTCCAACGGTTTCCCTTCCACAATATCAATAATAGAATAATCTCCTTCACCCAGACAAATTATATCTATTTCTGACGATTCTAAAACATCGTGAGGCATACTTGTCGGATGCACGCCCCCGGCAATAACAACAATATTTTTATTTGCTTCTTTCACAATCTTTACTAAACGAAATGATTCTTCAGTCAAAGGTGTAGTAAAACTTATTCCGACATATTGTGGATTAAAAGAATGTAAATCCGCTAAGAATGTTTTTTCATCTATTTTATTTAAATCGTCAATTTTAACTGAATGTCCTTTGGAAACTAATGAGCCCGCAATCGTTGCTAAACCCAGCGGCGGCGAATAAATGGCTCCTGGCTTAATCGTTGACCCTTCATAAATGAAACTGTAAGATGGGTATACCAATAAAATTCTTTTCTCTTGATTATTATCCGAAGACATTAACAATTCTCCTATCATTCTTTCTGAGCAATTATAAGCATTTGCTTTGCCATTGGTTTCCATGGCAAAAAAAGATATATTTTAGTGAGAAAATACGATTTTGGAATAGATGATTTGAAACTGAAAGGGATAAAGTGTTTTTTTACTAATTTAATAACATATTTTCTACTAATTAGAAGATCACTTAAACTTATGTGGCTGAAAGCTTTTTTATGAGTGTAGTCATCCCAATATTCACGATAGCAATAATAGTAATTCGGTTGCAACAAAATAAGCTTTCCACCTTTTTTCAATACTCGGTCCAACTGTATAAATAGTAGGTCTATTTCTTCATCGTTTAAGTGTTCTAATAAATTGCTGGCAAAAACTACATCAACTGTATTATTGGGTATATCAATGTTTGTGACTTCTGAATTGAGAAATAGCACTTCATTAGAACAGAAATTCTTCACCTTCGGATTGCTGTCCAATGCATATTTTTTGTTAGCAACAATTTGATTTATAAAATCACAATAACCAGCACCTAATTCTACAATGGTTGAAGTATTTGGAATTTCGCGCTGCAGATATTCACAAATAGCTTTCCAGATAGATTTTCTGGATTTGTCATATTGATAACGGCTCTCAAAGTATTTGTTCATTATTACAATTTTTATTAATTATTTACGTTTATTTTTTTATAAATAACTACATCAATATCTACAAAAGGAATTAAGTAATTTTTATAAACTTTATCCAAAAACCACGGGACTCTCGTGAACCTTTTTTCAACTTCAAAAACATTTTGAAATTGTGAGGTAGTAGTTTCCTCTTCCTGTCCGATGGTAATATAAAAGTCGGGCATTTTCTCCAAAGGAGGACCATCAACCGTATTATATCTCAACTGATAGAACGGCGGATATCCTCCACAATCTGAGAATAGTTGATTTTTACCACCTATTGTTGAACCCGGTCTGATATTTTCATTAATCCATTTTCCTGCTTTTAACTTATTATCACCGTAAATGAAAATTATACTATAATATAGAGAGTTGAAAAATGTCCAAACAACAACAAAAACAATTGGAATTGTTTTTAACCAGTACCGTCTACCCGATAAGAACAATTCTCTTAATAAACGAGCAGCAAGAAGAACCAACAATGGTATAATCGGCGTAGATAGGTGTAAATTACATAGCCAAAAGTCTGGATTTGCGCTGATTGCGTAGAAACCGAGAGGAATAATACAAGAAAGACACATTATGTCGACTTTGCTACGTTTATAAAAAGCAAATGCTATTCCTAAAACAACAAACATCCATAATGGCCATCCCAATCCATTCGGTAAAATATCAAATAAATAAACTTTCAAATTATGAAAAGATGGTGAAAATATTGAAAGCCCAGAAGAAATAAATTTGATATCCAATATTGGCTGTTTTGGACACAATATCCAGTAAGGATTTGCAATGAAAAAACCGACGAGAATAGCGATAACAAACAGAAATATATTTTTGTTGAAACAAAATTTTATCTTTTCTTTTATGTGAACGTCTTTATACGAGAAAACCTTTAATATATGTGCTGTTAAACCATATAGAATTATAATACCGGCGTAATAAAATCCTCCGGTAGCAAAACCAGCAAATAGACCTGTTAAAAAATACCATTTTTTTTCATTCGTAGTGAGCAATTTATTCGCAAACAATATACTCGTCACTACAAACGGAAGAACAAATACATGGGGTTTAAGAAAATGGCTGTACACAATAATAATTGGAATAAAGGCATAAATTATTGCACCAAGCAATGCTGTTTCATCGTCATAACAAATTTTACACGCCAGAAAAAAAATAGGAATTGAGAAAATAAAAAATATGATTGTGCACGCTTTAGGAATTATAAATAACTTTGCTACTTCATTCGGATGATGAAAGTAATATTTTATATCACTACTTATTTTGTTCAAACCCAACATTGAGCCGATTTTCAATGTTGTGCCGATAAAATAGAGATAATGGCCGCCATAAATGAAAAATCGCGGGTTAAAATCTAAATTTCTCCAGTTTATTTGGGAAACTGCTTTTAATACTACTTGTTCATCACTGAACTGTGAATGCAATAAATATGTACGCAATGCATCCAATTTTTTGGTCGAAACGGTAACTTCTTTACCATCAAGATTTAAAACAACCTCATTGCCTTTAGGAATAACATTATGCAAAATATGAATAGGCCCTTGGGTTAGATAATGTTTATATATTTCATCTCGTCGTGCTTCTAAGAACGGGCTGAGGATTTCAAGTTCTTTCTGGTCTGAAAAGACCAACTCAGTTTGTTGCTTTTTCGGCAATCCAAACTTGATACCTAAAAGACATAGTAAAAATGATAAGAGCATAGCAACTACAATTATCAGATTTTGTCGAGTAGACATTACAAACCTCCTACAACTATTTACATCTTAATCTATTACTGAACTTTTAACACATTACCCAATTGTCAGACAGGCAAAAATAGAAAAAATTACAAAAATTTTGAAGCCGAGCCATATATTGTTAATAACTCTTTACTTCTAATTTAGGGTTATATTCTTAAATAAGTTGACGGGTTAGTATTGTATCACAAATTTCTTATATTTTTTACAATTAAGCGAATTGGTTCAGAATATAAAAATATAAAAATAGAATTTCTTTTTCAATTTTTCAAATTTTTCAATTTTTCAAAAATTTTATAAATACATACCGATGTAAAAATAAATAAATATGGCATGGTGGGCAATTGATATCTGGGGCCAGTCTCAAAAGTAATATGTCCGGTAAAATAGATTAAAATTAAAATTAAAATTACAGAGTTCTGCCAGTTTTTTCTGGACAAAACTATTCCACCAAATGCAAGAATTAAAAAAATACCGTGCAATAATAAAAGTCCTGAACGAATAAAAATATAAAAATAATTTTTTTCTGACAAATATTCAGATATAGATTTATCCACACCAAATATAGAGGAATGACTTGTCCACCAAAATCTTGGTAATCTTTTGATTAAAAGTAAAATATAATTCTTAAAATTTGCTCGTATTAGTTTTATGCCTTCTTGTTTACATTTTTTCTCCCGTTCTATATCAGGAGATCTTTTCGATATAAATATTTCTTGTTCTGGATAATTTTCTGATAACTTAAGAATTTTTTCAAAACTTTCATTATATGTTAAGCCGCTTGCCATGTTCCCGGCTATAAACAAACCCCCGCCTATCCCAATGCTACATGGTTCAATGGTTTCAAATAAACGATAGTTACGAATAGACCATGGAAGCACAATAAGTATAAATGCAATCAAAAATATGAACCACTGAATGAACCGCTGAAGATAATTTTTTCTTCCGATAATTATTATTGAAAGTAAAACAACAAATGGAAACAATATTGTCACTGGTCGTGTTAAAGTAGCAAATCCGAGAAAAATACCACAACCAATAAAATACACAATTTTTGTTTTTTGAAACCACTTGATAAACAAAAAAATAGAAACAATAAATAAGAATGTAAAGAGTGTTTCTGACAATAATAACCCGGTATATACAATTAAAACAGGATAAAATGCTATTAGCCATGCAGAAAGATTCGCAATTCTTTCGTCAAAAATTTCTTTTGCAAGATAATATAAGATAACACAGGTTAAAGCGTCTAAAATTGCTTGAAAAACCCTAACCATTATGTAACTATGTCCGAAAATAAAATAAATAAGACTCAAGAAAAAAGGATAGACGGGTGGCCTTATCGGCGTTGGTATATGAGGTTTTATTGAAAAACCATTACCAGTTATCAAATTATATGCAATGGCATCGTATCCAATCTGATCGTTGGTAAGAATTTTTTCCTGTGGGAAAATAAAGATATATCCGATTCTCAAAATAAAAGATACGAATAAAATCAGCAAAAGCGTCTTTGTATTATTTTTCATATTCCATTTTTTGTAAAAACGAATTCGTTGCAACCATAACCGCCACTGCATGTTTTTAATTTTTCAAGAACAAACCCTCTATTTCTAAAAAACTTAAAAATTTCTTCCGGTTTGGCGACTTCAAACGGCCAGCCACCAACCCAATTAACAACATCACTCCACGGTGACATCCCTCTGTTTTTTTTGTAATTCTTCCAAGTAGAAAACGGTCTGAAATAAAAAAAATCGCGAATCATTGTCGGCAACCAGATTCTAACAAAAACAGGCAATAAAATCAACGATTTAAGTTCGCGCGTGCATTCAACACTTTGCACGTCATAATCAAACGAGTGAACATTTTTTTGATTCCAATTTCATTGCGGCAAGTGAAAAAAGACCGCTTCCCGAACCAATATCAAGAAAACTTTCCCCCTCAAGATTGCCAATATCCAACATTTCACAAAGAGATTTGACCGCCTGAATTATGCAATTCTCGTTAAGATATTTAAGGAAACTTTTCCAATTTTTTCCGAATTCAAAATGTTTCATTTTGATTATTTTCGTATTGCCAACTTTCTCAATATCTCATACATTTTTGAAGGAATGTATTTTCTTAAAATAAAATTTGTTACATAACTTCTGAAAGAAATATAGCAAGTTTTTATTTTGTTAAACAGCGAAATCTCTATCATAAATTTAAAAAATCTTTTTTTATAGCGAAATCGCTGAAATTTTGTAACAAAATAACTTATATAACCCGACGGATAAATATAATCCGTTGTACGAACAAACTGCTTGTACTGTTTATATGAACTGAAGTCCTGATGAAAAGAGAATGTTGACATCTGAACAATTGCATAACATTTTTTTACATGTTCTTTTGTAAGCCATTTAATGTTTTTTTTTGTCAATTGGCATATTAAACTTTCCCCAGTCGTCGAGGGTTGATGGTGGAATGTATCCGTATTCTTTTACCAACAGATTGAATATTGATGTACCAGGCAACGGTGCCAGATTAGACATCGTAATAGCAATATAAGGGTTATTTTTTGAAATATTTTCAATTACACTAGAAGTTGCTTCAATATCTTTTTCTGTCTCTGTAGGGAAACAGTTCATAAAATTCAACCTGTGTGGAATTTTATACTCTCTCATTTTATCTATTGTGCGAAATATCTGATCTATCGTAATATCTTTGGTTATTATTTCATCTAACAATCTCTGTGATCCTGATTCCGCTCCAAAAAGAAGGCAGATACATCCAGATTTTTTCAGTAGTTCTAAAAATTCATTGCCATATTTTTTGACTGCCATGTCAAATGTATTGAAACGGCAGTAGGCCTTCCATCGGATTTGTAGGTTTTTTTTAATTATGATATTCAATATCTCATAGCCCCTTGTAGCATCAATGAAAAATTCATCTTCATATATAAAATCATAGTTCAGAATATTATACTTTTTGTAATAGTATTCTATTTCCGCAACCACATTTTCAGCAGATTTCTGACGATATTTCCTTTTATGAAAGGCAACACTGTAGCAAAAACCGCAACGGTAAGGACATCCTCGAGATGTATGTATCGAAATCGTAGATGTTTTGGAAATAAAGTATTCGCCGAATAAATGATAAGGCAAATCAGTGTCAATGTTATCTATATTAATCAGTTGTCTAGGAGGATTTGTTATTACTCTGCCTTCACTATTTTTATAAGCAATACCTTTTACCGAAGATAAATTCCTTTTTTCCAAAAGAGCAATCGCGAGTTCTTTAGAGGTTTCTTCCCCTTCACCTATTACGACAATATCAACCAATTTGTTCTGAAGTGTCTGTTCCGTAAGCAGCGATGGATGTACACCACCCAGAATTATAGGAATTGTTTTTTTATATTCTTTAATTCTTTTTGCAATTTTTAAGCCATCTGTAATCATATTTCCTGTAAGCATACTTATACCGACGAAAAGATAATCCTCGCATCTGATTTTATTTATTGACTCAATTCCAAGATGCAATAATGATACATCCAATCCGGTTTGAATCAACGCTCTGGCAACATAAAGCAGTCCCATCGGGAAACTAAATCCTCTTCCCTTGTTTCCTGAATACACTAAAAGTACTTTTGGTTTTGATAAAGACATAGGATTAATTTGTTGTACAGGAATTTGAAAACATGCACCTCAAAGGGTGCGGCTACCAGCATGATTTATTGGTAGCCGCAGGTTTTAACCTGCGTTAACTTACTTGCCGTTTTCCGGCGATAAAATCTTTCAAATCTCTTATTACTGGACTGTAATTTATTAGTTTATGCAAAAACTCAATTTGATAAATTTTTGATAAAATTATTGCAAAAACTCTTGGTACGCCTATAACCAAAAATTTTTTTTGATAGTATTTTTGTTGAAGTTGCCAAGATATTTTGTTGCCTATTAGGAAAAGTCTTTTTCGCTCTTTAACTGATAACTCCGGAGTTTCAAAAATAGGAATGTTTAATCGTGAGTTTGCGTCGTTTAAATAGTTAGAAGGATGAAAAACAAAATAATTATTTTTTATTACCCAGTCGTAAAGTTCGGTTTTGGGATATGGTGTTATATGGTAAAATTTTACATCTTCAACTGGATATTTTTTTGCGAGTTCAAATGAGCGTTCAATATCTTCAACTGTTTCGTTTGGCGAACCGATGAGAAAGAAAAGCATCACGGAAAATCCGAGTTCAGTGGTGTCCTTTATGGCGGTGTCAATGTCTTTTAGTGTCTCGCCTTTCTTTATGATTTGCAGAATTTTATCGGTTCCTGCCTCAACGCCGAAAGCAATAGTTTTAAAACCGACTTCTTTCATCTTTTCCAACAATTCTCTATTAACCTTATCAGCACGGATGCCGTTTCCACATCCAAGTACAAGTTCAGTCATTACGGATTCTTTTAATAAATCGCAGATTTTATTTACCCGATCTGCTAAAAGAGTAAAATTATCATCCGCAAACCAGAAAGTTCTGTAGCCCTTGTCATACCAGTATTTAATCTCTCTGATTATGTTTTCCGGACTTCTATATCTGAATTTTTTCCCGATAGCGGACTGCACCGGACAATAAATACAACTGAATGGACAACCTCTTGAAGATACTATAGATATGTCTTTTATCGGGGTTGGTGCATTTTTATACGGGTATTTAAGTAGTTCAAATTTATCGTAAGTCGGGAAGGGGATTGAATCTAAATCTGAAATAAACGCCCGTTCACCGTTAAAGATTATTTCTCCGTCGGTTCTAAAAATTAGACCTTTTATTTTGTCAAGTTCAATCCCGCTGCATATCTCTACAATCGTCTGTTCTCCTTCTAATACAATTCCGTAGTCAATGCCGTTACAAGATTTTAGTGTTTCCTCTCTGAAAAGCGAAACATGTGGTCCGCCAACAACTATTTTTATATCTTTAAACTTTTTTTTTAGTCCGTTGATTTTTTCATAACTTTCAAGATAACGGTATGTCATTAGTGAAATTCCGATTAAATCCGGTCTGAAATTTTCAATCTTTTTGTAAAGGTCGTTTTCTTTATATCCAAGACTCATATCCAAAATATCATATTCAATGTTGTTATATTTTAGAAATTCCGCAATATAACCCAAACCCGCAAGTATTTTCGGAACTTTGAATATACTTTTATCATATGAAAAGTTCAAAAGCAGTACCTTATTGTAACGCATTGTTTTGTTGACCAAGTAAATTTATTCCAGGTATTAATCTAGTAAATAATCCATTCCAATGTTTTGCTATTTCTTCAACTTTGTATTTTTTAGCCGATTCACAAGCATTTTTGGCAAGGAGATTCCGTTTGTTTTCATCCGACATTAGTTCGTCCATTTTTTTTGACAGCGATTCTATATTACCTGTTGGAACAAGCACGCCGTCCACTTCGTTGCTTATAATCTCCGTGGGACCGCTTGGACAGTCAAAACTGACGACGGGAATCCCACACGCCATTGCTTCTATTATGACTATACCAAAACCTTCAAAACGGGAGGAAAGAACAAATATATCTGACGCAGCAAACTTTTCCGCCGGCTCTTTTACTAATCCCGGTAGTTTAATTCTTTCCTGAAGTTTCAGAGTTGCAACAATCTTTTCCAAATCGTTTCTTAGTGGTCCCTCGCCATAAATCTCTAAATCCCAATCGGAATGCTTTTCCTTGATCATATCAAATGCCCGAATCAAAACATCAAATCCTTTTTGATAAGTGAGACGTCCCATTCCTATTATTGTTTTTCTTTCTCCTCTATTTATTATTTTGTCGGTTTTTATAATATTTATCGGATTTGGAATCACTATCGCATTACGCCTCATATATCTCGGAAACGATTCTAAAACTCCATTACTCACAGCAACCATTGAAGAAGCAAAAGGGTAAAGTATTATTCTCAGTATTTCCCAAAATTTACCTGGAGAATAATATCTGGTATTGACATGTTCCGTGACAATGACTGGCACACCAAGAAATGCTGAAGATAAAATTGTCAGTACATTTGTCTGGTCAATAAACGAAATAATTACATCGGGTTTTATGGATTTTATTGCATTCCTGATAGTAATAATTTTCGCAATATTTTCTCTAAATCTACCGATAATACCGTAATTTTTTCTAATTGCACCCAAATGGTGATGCTTTACGGCAGGATTGAGTTCATAAAACGACTTATTGTTTTCATTGTCAAAAGTGAATATGTCAACCTGCATGGTTTTTTCAACCCAATAATTTGACAACAAAGATACAATCCTTTCTGCCCCTCCTGCATTCATTGTTGATATTACAATTGCAATTTTCATAATTTATTTGAATTCTAAGCGTTTTACTTTTTTGAATAACATTATTAAAACCATGTCAATTGGAAAATACCAAAACTGTGTTCTCATTCTCAATTCAGATATTTTTTGCATTAGTATGAGTAACATCTTCTTTAAATATCTTACCTTTAATGAAAAAATATTTAAATTCACAAAATCCATGTAAAATGAAATTTTTCCAACAAAATTTTTATCATTTATCCATATTAGCCTATCAATATTATCAAAACCTGTAAGAATATCCATTGAGTTTGTCCATTCTTCAACAGTTTTAGGTTGGTTGTAATGATAAATATTTATACATTCGTCATATAGTTCACCTCCGGGATATGGACGAAATATTTGAGGACCAACGATGGACACAATATCCGAAATAGATCTTAAACGCCGAATCATTTTTAATGTGCATACTATGTCCAATTTGGTTTCACCGGGGATTCCCATCATAAGTGAAAACGTTGTCCCTATTCCGCAATTCGTGATAAGTTCCGCAGATTTATATATCTGTTCAACAGTTATGTCCTTTTTCAATTTATTTAAAATTTGTTGTGAGCCGGATTCAGCACCGATTGCTAAGCGATAACAACCAATGTCCTTTAATTGTATCAGCATATCGCTGTCAACTATTTTTTTATCAAATGCATCCGCCCTGATGCTTGCCATCCATTTAAAAACAAGTTTTCTATGTTTAATCTCAGATATAAAATTTTCTATATTTGACCGTTTAATAAAGAAGTCCTCATCAACAAAATCAAAAAAATTTACTGAATAATTAGTGATTAGGTGTTCTATCTCATCGCATATTCTTTGCACGGATTTGGTTCTGTATTTTCCAAAAAAGAGGTTTTTATTTGAATTTATGCAAAATGTGCATCGATAGGGACATCCGAAACTAGTAAGCATGACCCCGAAATTTACTTCTATTGTTTCCTTACCGCGATAAACAAATCTTCTTTTATATCTGGGGTAGTTGAAAATATCATAATTAAAATATGGAAGTTCATTCAAATCATGACAAGGTCTCGGTTCAGTTTGGACAAATTTATTATTTTCAAGAAAACACAATCCTTTTACTTTAGAAACATCAGATTTATTTTTCAAGGTATGCAACAATTCGTGAGTTGTATGTTCGCCTTCACCGATGCAAACATAATCAACAAACCCCGATTTTAAAACATCTTCAGGAAAAAGAGAGGAGTGTATCCCACCCCAAATGATAGAGATAAATGGATATCTGGATTTTATATGCTTTGATAGTTGAGACGCATGTGATATCTGCGAAGTCATTACCGAAAAACCAACAAGAATTATTTGATTTGGATTGCTTTTTATGGTATCATCAAACGCTTTGACAGGGTCATCTTCCAAAACCATATCAAGTATAGTTGTTTCCCAGCCCTTTGAACAAAGAAAACTTCCAATAGATAATAATCCAGCATATGGATAGGGACTGGATTGCTGTTCTTTTGAATAATAAACAGATCTTGGGTTAATTAGTATACAGTCATACATAAACTTATTTTTTTTTGAAAATACGTTTTATAATTTTTTTTAATCGTGGGGATCTGTCTATTGTTTCTCTTTTTAGATAATACCATATCTGATAAAAATCAAAAAGACGAATTCTAAACATTATTTTTAATTCTTCAAACGCATATAAGATTTTACCAGATAACAAAAATTTCAACATTAAAGGGAATCTGTACGTGGCATAATTCCTTAAGAAAATTTCGTCAAGAATTATTTCTGTGTGGGTGTATTTCTTTTCTTCATTCATCTTCCTCAATTTTTGTATAAGAGCTGGTAACGCAGTTGAGACATCATAATCTCGCAATGCTCGTTTATATCCATTTTCAGCAATATGTTTTCTCTCGTCTTCATTTTTTAGATAATATCTGATTTCTTGAAGCAATTCTTCTTTTGTATTGAAGACCACAATTTCTTTATCCTGTTCAAAAATTTCTTTGCTTTCAGTTGCAACAGCATATTCTGTTAAAACAAACCCACCACATAAAGCAATTGCTTCAATATTAGCTTTGAATTGTTTTAATCTCTTTGATATAATCCAATCTCTTTTAAGCATGCTTGGTGGAGCAACACCAGTGAATGTCAGATTAATTTTGCTTCTGTTATAAATCTCAGTTATTTTTTCCACACTTATTCTACTATTGAGCGTTCCTAGCCCATATTGTTGGACATTTATTCCATTTTTCACAAGATAATCCAAAGAATCTTTTCTTCCATATTTTACCAATGAACCAACAAACGAAACATCAATATCTTGAGAAATATTATTCAGTTTATGATACACTGCTGTATCAAAAGCACAAAAAGTGATTGCATTTATTCTCCAGTGTTTGAATGTAAATCTACCAACTACATCTGGAACTATAATAAGGTCGGCCACCTGAGCGTAATATATGTCTTTGATATCAAACCAATGATCCCAGTCAAAAAGCATCATGGCCAAAAACACTTTTTGGCGAAGCAGCTCAAAAAATTCTACTCTGAATTCAAAACCCCATGAATCTGCCCACACAAAGATAAGAATTTTTATTTTATTTTTATCGATGAAATCCAAAATGTATTGCTCAATACCACTATTGCCAAGTTCTGAATACAATTTTGGATAATCTAAAAAGTACTGACCATTTTTTATAAACTCTCTTGTATAAGCGTTGACAAGATCCGTGCCCATTGGTGCTGAAACATCCGTATTCGCAGATAAAAACAAAGTGTCTTTTGCATTCATAACGTATTTTTTCTAAACCTCCTACTGAACCGTCTGGAGAATCTTGTCTCTTACGAGATTGTATATTTTGTAAACCTCTTCAAGTTTGAATAGTAAGGACAAGCTAATATAGACAGCCAAACCTGTCAAAACGGATAGCGATGTCGCCAATATCTTGTAAATAATAATTCCCTCATTCCATGAATTCAAAAATCTCATTGTTATGACTGCGGTGAACCCTGAAATCGTGGCAAAAACTGCTATCTTCAAAACATCTTTCAGAATTTCCAAACCGTGAATATTACCGATGGACTTTTTTAGAGCGACGAAAAACATAACAGCGATAATCAAAATATTGCAAGATGAAGATAAAGCAATGCCCGCAGCCGGAGGATTAAGTAATCTGATGAACAAGATATTTCCGACGACAGTTAGTACAATTGATATTGCAATAATCTTCAAAATCCGACTATATTCGTTCAGTATAAACAATAATTTCGAAAAAATAATAGCGGCATAATAGGAAAATAGTTGAAACGCATAGAAAAAAAGTATTTTTGAAGTAACTTCGGTGGCTTCAGCAGTAAAATTTCCCCTCTGAAATAATATGGAAACTATTTGTTTGGAAAAAAACGCAATCATTACGGCTATTGGTATGAAAACAAAAGCTGCCATGCGGATACTTAATGCAAGAGTATTCCTCAATTCCTCTATTTTGTTATTAGAAACTTGAATGGAAAAGTAAGTATACAAAACTACTGGAAGCGACGATATAAATACCGTCAGGGGCATTTGCACGATTTTTTCTGCATATGTCAGTGCCGTAATGCTACCAGCCGGCAGAAATGCCGCCATATTCCTGTTAATCAAGATTACTATACTCGGAGCCACTGAAATAATCATAAATGTCAGAATATTCTTGCCCAGTTTATTCCCTTTGAAATATTTGGTTTCAAAACTGAAAGTATATCTGAATCCCATCTTTTTCAGAATGTACATCAAAACAAATGTCTGCAATATTATGCCTGCAGTATATCCCCATACTATTGCATAGATATTATGTCCTTTTTGGAACAGAACAACGGAGGCAATAATACCGATTGTTATCATAATCTGCGAAACCGCGGGATAAAAAAATATTTTATACGCATTCAGCACCGAAGTCAAAATGCCTGAAAACCCCATAAAAACAAGCATTAAACTGAGAATTTTTAAAATTCTTGCTGCTGGCCAAATTATGTTTTCAGAAAGACCGGAGAACAGAATTCTTATTATCTGTTCCGAAAAAACGAAAGTGATAAGTGAGATGCCAAGAAAAATAACTACGAAGTAATTCATCGCAGTGCTCGCAATTTTATTTGAGTTGTTAATCCCATCATCAAGTGACTTAATTAACATCGGAATAAAGACAATACTGAATGTAGATAATATTATTCCACCAGCCATTGTTGGCACAGTGAGTGCTGAATAATAGGAGTCCATAGAAACTCCAATGCCGAAACACTTAGCAACAATGACTTCCTTTAATAAACTTATCAGGTTAGTAAATATGCTTACAATAACCAAAGATATTGATGCTACTGCAATAGTTTTATTAACAGACAATGTTTTTCCCATCCGATTTCCTTTCAAAATATTTTATTCCATCAATTCGTCTAATAGTATATAATGAAGAATTCTTTATTTTCGAGATCTTTTTGCCAAAATTTTTCCAATTATCCCAAACAGCACTAATCACTTTGCCGGTAAGTCCGTTTGAAGCATCTGATGCCAGAAATACCGACAACTCTGCTGCTAATTCTGGAGAAGTTCCGCCTTCCTTTTTTATCAAGTGTTGAACAATCTGCCACACAATACATCCCGGACATCTCAGTTATTTTTGCCAACCCAATGCCTAAATGCAATCCAGTAGTAATCACTATAATATCACTTTTTTTTCATAAAAGTATCTTTTTAATGTAATTAAAAATATTTGTAGAATCCAATTGATTTAATTTATGTAGATATTCTCGGTTGCCGGTCATCAAAACATGAAAGTCGCTAAATCCAAGTGAATAAACTTGTTGTTTTGAGTTGCTTCGTGCAATAATTGATAATATCAGTGTATCAAGTCCTGCTTTATTAATAAACCCTTCTTCAAGGGTTAAAATTTTTTCGTATTTTTTCAATGTGTCTAAAAATTTTTTTTCTTCGAAACCATTCAACATAAAAATATCTACTAAACCAATAAAAATATTTTCTTTTTGAAGCATTTGTACAACTTTCATAGCAGTGTGTGTCATATATCCGGTTGATACAATACACATTTTTTGTCCTTGAAATATCTCTTTATGCCCTTTTTGAAAGGAAATCTTTTCCATGTCAGAATAAATGTTAGATAACGGTTTACCATCTAAACGAAGATATTTTGGTTTATTTTCTATTAAAGCATAATTCACAAACTTTTTGCAGAGAATACAATCGCTCGGCGAAAAAACAGTGATGTTTGGGAATGTTCTCATAATACTGATGTCTTCTAAAGAATGGTGCGAAGGCCCAGAAATATCATAACCTAATCCTGCTCCAACACCTATGAGATTTATGTTAATTTTTCTGAATTGGTGCATAAGCGAAACATTATTTCTTATTTGTTCGCATGCTCTCATTACAAGAAATGGTGCAATCGCATATGCAAACACAGCGAATCCCTCAATTGCAAGTCCGCACGATATATTGATAAGGTTCTGTTCCGCTATGCCTACATTTATAAATCTATCCTTGAAGTCATTCCTCAAACGGTCAAGAGATGTCGCTCCGAAATCCGCCGATAGAAAGAAAATATTTTTATCTTTTTTCATTCTGTGATATATATTTTCTATCAGTACATCTCGCATTGTTTGCATATTGTTATCCGATGTTTGCAATAATTTTGTCAATTTCTTCGCCAGAAATACTTTTAATATGGGATAAAGGGTCTGTTTCCAGCGATGGTATTCCTTTGCCTTTTATAGTATCTGCTATTATTACCTTCGGTTGTCCTTTTTTGTTTTTAATTTTTTTGATAATTTTTAGGAGCAAATCAATTTTATGTCCATCGACACGTTCCACAAACCATTTGTACTCCACAAACTTTTTTTCAAGTGGTTCTAAGTCAATGATATTTTTGCAGAAATTCAGCATAGACGCACCGTTATTGTCAATTATGAGTGTAAGATTGTCTAATCTATGTTCACCAGCAAACATTATTGCTTCCCATACAGATCCCTCAAACAACTCACCATCACCCATAACAACAAAGATATTTTCAGATTTTTTTTGTCTTTTCAGTGCCAATGATATTCCACAGGCAACGCCCAACCCATGACCAAGTGAACCGTTTATTGTTTCATATCCCGGTATGCCTGGATCCGGAATACCGCCAAGCAATGCTCCGGTAGTTGCTACTTTTCCAAGTTCTTTTTTATTGAAAAAACCGAGATCAGCAAGTATGGGATATAACGAAACAGAACCATGCCCCTTACTTATTATTAATCTATCCCTTTTTTCCCAAAGCGGTTTTTTTGGATTAAATTTAAAGAGTCCTCCATAGAATAGTGCAACAAAAATTTCTATTGGGGAGAGTGACGAAGCAATCCGTGTTTCCGGAGCAATTTTATGTATTTTTAAGGTTTCCTTTTTTACCCAACAGGCCTTATTTTTTAAAAGTTCTATATCTGGTAATATCATTTTTGCTTTCTTTCCTTGTGTGTTGCCTACAATATTCTAAAAGATATTGCACTCTTTCCTTGAAACTGTATTTCGGATGCCAGCCGGTTTGTTTTGTAAATTTTGTCGTATCTGGTATTTGAAGCGTTACATCAGACGGACGAAATAATTTTTTCTCGGCTCTTGTCGGAATTTTACATTTTGCAAGTTTTTTCAACTCTTCAAGGAACTCGCCAACCTTTATTATAGTTAAACCACCGATATTGTATGCCTCACCAAATTCACATTTTGTTGTTGCAACCCAGTATGATTCCATCGCATCTCTGACATCAATAATTGTTCTTACGGAATCAAGGTTGCCATGCAATAATTCTTTTTGAAGTCCTGCTTCTATTCTCGCTACTTGCATCGCAAACGATGTTGCAAAAAGATCTACTCTTCTCGGATTGAGATATGCAAACATTCTTGTCCGTATGATTTTCATTTTATAACTTCTGAAATAAGCATAACCAAGTAAATCCTGTGTCGCTTTTGAGACGGCATATGGGCTTGATGGATTTAGAGGACAATCCTCTTTAATTGGTACATTTTTTGAGTCCACCTGTCCATAAACTTCAGATGTACTGCACAACTGAATTATTGGGTTTATTTCTGCGGTTCTTACCACTTCAAAAAGATTAGCGGTACCCATAATGTTGTTATTTAAAACTGAAAGCGGTGTAATAAATGATGTCCTGACATTTGCATAAGATGCCAGATGGAAAATTGCATCTGGTTTAACTTTTTTTAGAACTGAAAAAATGGAAGAAAAATCGGTGAGGTCGCACTCGTGCAAAATAATTTTGTCTATTGATTTGTCCAGATTTTTATTTGACGATGTGCTATGCCACCGTGAAATTCCATGTATTTCAACCTCCGGGTGATTTTCCGCGATGTAGTCAGCAAGGTAACTCCCACCTGAGCCGCCTATCCCTGTAATAAGTGCTTTTTTAATTTTTCTTGGCATAACTTTAATTTTCTCACTTTGATCTGTAATCGCTGATTTTAATCAGTGCTAACGCCAATTAAAATTGGCGATTACACATCATGCATTCCCATATTTGGAATTTTTTATTATTTTATATCCTTTGATAAGTTCTTTTATGCCAATATCTAAAGAAAATTCTGGTTTAAATCCTGTTTTTTCTATTTTTTCGTTTGAGACGATGTAATCTCTTTTGTCGGTATCTTCGCCCACAGGTGCTTCTAAATAAACAAAATCAGGAATATGCGTTTTTATTTTTTCGCAGAGTTCAAGTTTTGAGAGATTTGCCTCTGACAAACCAACATTATATGGTTCGTTTTTCATTTTATCAAAATTCTCAATTGCGTGTACAAATGCTCGCGCAACATCCTGTATATGTATGAAATTTCTTTTGAAATGCCCTTCAAATAAAACAATAAATCTGTCGTTGACTGCACGATAGACAAAATCATTAACCATCAAATCTAACCGCATTCTCGACGACATTCCAAATACTGTTGCAAGTCGGAAACTTATTGAGTTTCCTCTGTCAAGAACAATTTTTTCCGCATCCATTTTTGTTATTCCGTAGAGCGATATCGGGTTAATTGGTGTTTTTTCCGTGCAGAATTTGCCTTTCTGTCCAATTCCATATCCACTATTTGTCGTAGGAATTATTATTTTTTGATTTTTACTTATATTGTTCACTATAAATTTTATCGCGTCAGTATTTATGGTTTTTGCTCCTATTTTATCGTTATTGCATAAAGACGCACCTACAAGTGCCGATAGTGGTATAAGCATATCGGCAGTTTTAAGGAGTGGCTTAATAATGCTTTCATCACGGACGTCACCTCGTATAACTTCAAAGTTGTCATTTAAGCAGACATCCGCCAGTGAATTCTGGTTGTACATAAAATTATCAACAACTGTTACTTTATTACCAAGTGTCAATAATTTTGGGACCAAAATAGAACCAATGTAACCCGCTCCGCCTGTAATTAAAATTTTATATTTCATAATGTTTCTCTCGCTAAATTTTTTTCAGCGTTTTGTGAAGATACTCAATTTTATCCCGTATATCAAAAGGATAATTCCCAACGAAAAACCCGTTGTAATGTGCAGTATCAGCATTTGTTGATTTTGTATAAGTATAGTCAAAATATTTTACAACATCGTGCCTGAGCATACATCCACCTGTTATAATTCTGTATTCTATATTTGCTTTTTTTAATTTCTCAAGCACTTTATCGCGCGATATACCACTTTTTGGATTTACAATCATTGTGAAACAAAACCAGGAGCTTTCTCCGGTTTCCTTTTGTATGATGAACCGTTCATTGTTTCCAAAAAGTTTTTGGAAATATTTTGCGTTTTCCCTCCGGATTTTTAAGAATTTGTCCAACTTTTTCAGTTGCACTTTTCCTATTGCTCCATGTAGTTCACCAGGCCGAACATTGTACCCAGGTAAAATAAACCTATATGCCTCAAAAAAATCATCGTATTTTTTTTTGTATAATCCGCAATTATCAGGCAAACCTCTTGTCCAGCCATGAGTTCTTAAACATTTTGCCAAGCAATATAATTCTTTGTTGTTCGTTAAAATCAAGCCGCCTTCCATCGTTGAAATATGATGAGAAAAAAATGTGCTGAATGTGTTTATAAGTCCAAATGTTCCTGTGTGTTTTCCGTCAAACCTCGCACCCATCGACTCGCAATTATCTTCAAAAAGTATTATATTGTTTTCTTTGCATAACCCTGTAATTTCACCAAATTGGCAGGGATTACCGAGGATGTTTACAGCCACAACCATTTTTGTTTTTTTGGTTATTGCATTTTTAAGTTCCTTTGTATCAATGTTTAGCGTCTGTAAATCAACATCTACGAACTTCATCTTCAGTCCATACTGATGAAGTGGATAATAAGTTGTGCTCCATGAAATGTTTGGAACAATTACTTCATCTCCTCGTTTTAATGGGTTTTCTTTACTGTAAAATAAAGAAGCTACTGCTATCAAATTTGCCGACGAACCGGAGTTAACCATGACACAATGTTTCATACCAAAGTATTTGGCAAATTGTTCCTCGAATTCTTGGACATGCTTGCCCATAGTAAATTGGTCGCTTTTAATAACTTCAAACATCACTTGTTTTTCTTCTTTTGAAAATGTTGAATAAAGTAGTTCGTATTTCATATATTCTTATCCAAAATATTTTCTGAATCTGGTTTGTAAAAAATTATTTCTGAACCAGAAAAATCAAATTCAAATGGTATATGAAGAAATTTTTTTAGTACCTTCTTTAATTTTATCTGATTTTCTGGTTCAGCATAAAAAAGCATAAAACCACCACCACCCGCACCAAGTAATTTTCCTCCGACGGCACCGTTCACTAATGCTGTTTTGTAAATTTCATCTATGGAATCATTGCTTATTTTGGTAGATAAACACTGTTTTAATTTCCACGTTTCATTGAGTAGCTTCCCGAACAACCCAAAGTCGGGTTTGACAGATGTCACAATATTATATCCGTCATCAACAAGTTTGTTCATTTTGTGAAGTTCTTTTTCATTTTTACAGGTATTTTTTATTTGTTCTTCCGCTATGTCTGATGCATTACGCGATATCCCTGTGAAAAAAAGCATAAATTTTTTTTCAAATTTCGCTATGTTTTCTTTTGTCATAATCACAGGTGAAACCACGATTTTACCGTTATGTAAAAAATCGATTTTATTAAATCCGCCCTGTGCAGCAAAAACTTGGTCCTGTGAGCCAACATTTTCTTTAATGATATTTTGTTCAACATAGATAGCAAGTTTGAATAATTCGCTTTTTGAGATAATCTTTCCTTCAAGTGCAAACATTGCTTTTAACAAGCCAACAGTAAAGGCAGAACTTGAACCCATACCAGATTTTGCGGGTATATCGCCGTCGTGGTGAATGGATATACCCTTCTTATACCTAAAATATTTTAATACTTCTCTAACAGACGGATGTTTTATTTCGTCTATGGTTTTGGGATTTTCCATCTGTGAGTAGACTATTCGATGTTTGTGTTCAAAAAAAGGTGGGAGTTCTCTTATTATCAGATAACAATATTTATCTATTGCTGTACCGAGAACCCTACCGTCGTGTTTCAAATACCACAATGGATAATCAGTTCCACCGCCAAAAAAAGATATTCTGTGAGGAGTTCTTGTGATAATCATATTTTTCTGGTTATGATACTACCGAAAAAAGTTGCTACCAATCTGTTATTCCTAACAGAACATATAAAAAAAATTAATCTACTTATGCAACAGAACTTGAACATCGCAATAAATTCTCCAGTGATCTTATTATACATCATTTCTGGATTTCCGTCAAACATTTTTCATAGAGTTGGGCATATCGGTTGGCAATGTAGGGAAGTGAGTATTTTTCAATTACGGTTTGCCGTGCTTGGATTCCCAAATTTGAATATGTTTTAAGGCTGGCACATATTTTGAGAATAACAACGGCAGGTAGGGTAGATTCTGCGACTGCAAATGTGGATTCAAAATTTAATAATAATCCATCATAATTGTCGGTTATGATGTCTGCATTTGACCTAATATTATTTGCCAAAACAATAAGACCACTGCTCATTGCTTCAAGGATTGCGTTTGATAACCCCTCACCAAACGACGATAGAATAAACGCATCGCTCGCAGATAAAAACTCATTTATGTTTTTTTGAAAACCCAAAAAATGAATATTTTTCTGTGTGAATGAACTTCTGAAATTTTTTAGTAATGAACCTTCGCCAACTATTAAAAGATGCATATTGCCTGGGATTTTTTCCCAGATATTCAGCAAGGCATCTAATCCTTTTCCTTGTTCAATACGCCCAGCATAAATACAGATTGGACAGTCGGTTGGGATATTTAATTTTTTTCGCAATGTGGTTTTTTCTTCTATATCCACAGGCCTGAAAATACTAGTGTTAACTCCATTGGGAATTAAAAATGTTTTTTCTTTTGGAAATCCGGCAGAAATTATTTCAGCTAAAACCTCGTTCCCAGGTACAACAAATATGTCAAAACTTTTTTTGATAATTTTGAGTTTTAATTTTCCGCACGGTTTTGAAATGGAGGTTTCAATATCTCCGGTTTTTCTCGCCCCTCCAAATTTGAGTATTATTTTTTTACCAAAAAGTTTTTTAATTAAAATTGCCGAGAATGCATGTGAAGAAGCAAGATGTACATGGATTATGTCGTATTTTTTCGAGTTTTTCAAAAGAAAAATAAATGAAGATATGCAGAAGAAAAATGATGAAATAGAATCCCGCCCCAATATAAATGTTCTGTGTATCGGTAATCCGTTGATTACCTCATATTTTTTTAAGCCTTTTAATCGTGCTGTAAGAATAAAAATATCGTTTTCCATGTCGACAAGGGCACCTGATAATCGCTGTGCCTGTAGTTCGGTTCCACCAATTATTGGATAAAATCTTGCTAAAAGCATACAAATTTTTAATTTCATAAAATACGATTCGTGTGGATAAAAGATAACTACTCGATTTAGATAGACGAAAATCTGTTAATCTAACTAAATTGGTTTACTACTGGCTATCCGTTTTATCAAAATTGTCATGCTAAAAATGGTTAGCAATAGACCAGTTAAAAAAATAATATATTTGGGTTGGAAATTTTGTGGATTAACAACTACATTTTCAGGAAATGAAATTTTATTTTCATAAAGATTTTTTGTTATTTTTTTCCAATTAGTGTTCATATTTCTACTAGTTATTACATATTTTATACCGTACTTCGCAAGTTTTTCTGCGTCAGGATTCTTGCCTAACTTTTCAACAAAATCCTCTATTTTTCCTGTTGTTAAAGGATCGTATCCTGAGGCATTATAAATATGGTGTGGTATATTTGTATTTGCTGGTAAAAAGTTCTTGAAATTATAATAATTGCACACTTCTGAACGTACGTCCAAAGTTACAAGATATTTTTTATCGTCGGAAATATCTTGTAGTTTCACAATATTTTCCGCTGCAAAAAGACGATAGGGCATAAAAAGATTACATATATCCCTGAAATAAAACATTTTATCTGTAAAAATTACATTGCTAAAAAAGATTAAGATTGAGATTAAGGTTAAGATTAAGATTTTAGTGTTTTTCAAGTTTCATCCTTATAATCATTTTAAGATATGAAAAAATCGTTTTTAAAATTTTCATTTTACTTTTGCCAGTTTTAAGGTCGTACCGTAAAACCAAACCAACCTCTGTAATTATTGCGTTTATGCGTGAAAGTTTAATTAAAATCTCAGCCATACAGGTAAAACCTGCCTCTGCTACCAAGTTTTCACCATAATACTCCTTCGATTTTTTTATAATTTTTCCTGAATACGCACGGTAACCACTCGTGTAATCTTTGACATTTCGTATCGGAAAAAACAATTTTAACAATGTTGATGCGCCACCACTTAAAATTTTCCTGATATTTGTTAGCCCCATTTCACACCCGCCTACTGCATATCTTGACGCAATAACAATATCGTCGCCGTTATTTATATTTTCTAAAAGTTTAGAGAATAAGTCGGTTGGATGTGTGTTGTCTGCGTCCATGGTTATTAAAATATCGTTGTCGTTTATAATGGATGAAATATAATTTATGCCTGTCTTCATTGCTACACCAAGACCTAAGTTTTTTTCATGATTTATAATTTTTAGATTTAACCTCGTTCTATCTTGGCAGGATAATCTTTTAAGTATCTCAAAAGTAGCATCAGTAGAGCCATCGTTAACAATACTTAAAAGGTGCTGTTGACCCGAAAGTTGATGTGAGATATTACAAAGAACGGTCTCAATTCCAGAGGACTCGTTAAAGACAGGTAAAAGCAGATATATCATAAGATAAGTAACTTATACATTCTTATACAGTGAACTACCCCGTCCTTACGGACGGGGACTTCTTGCCGCCGGGCAGTTAAAATAGTAGCGAGAAAGTGGACAAAGTTACTGGTATAAACAACTGTCAAAATGTAAACAACCGTCAAAAGAATTTTCATCATGGTGATTACGGCGATAAAATTTACAATACCAACGATGATATTTTTTATCGTCATAACCAGAAGTTTTTATCGTTGCTATCCTTCTTATTGACGACTTTTTTCAACAAAAATTATTATACAAATTGAAAGCAGAGAAATCAATAAGCCAATCGTAAACAAAATTGGATTATATAAAAAAAATACTATATAATTTTTTGCATTTTGAAGTTTTAGTGAACGGAAAATTCTGTTTGCTTTTTCTATATTTGTTTTTTGTCCGTTTATATAAGCATTCCATCCTCGATAAAAAGTATCTGAAAGTATAAGTGTTCCTGAGTTTTGCGCTTCTATTTTTATTTTTTCTGGCAAATAAGAAATAATTTCTGCATTATATTTTTTTCCATTTTCGTCAATAACGTAACTTCTATCTTGAAATTTCTTGTTTTCGTAAATAAAAAGGTGACTTTTATGCACTAATTGCCAATTTTTCGAATTAAGAGTGTAATCGCTCAAAATGTATTTGATATTCAATAATGAAAGCAACCCGCTTGCATCGTCCACATCTTTCTTCCTCTTAATTTCATAGATTAATTCATCCTGTTCATTTATTTCGAGTGGCTCACCAATTCCATTTGCATCAAAAAGGTGATAAGGGACTGAAATAATACCTGATAGCCGATCTCTTATTATATATATTCCAATATTGCCGTAGTCAGGTACTTTTATCGTTCTAATTGCTGTTGTTTTTGGGGTTGAAAAAAATCTGAAATACGTTTTGTTTTTTGTAAGAAAATTTGCAATTAATCCGCGTTCAAAATAAAAACTATGCTCTATTGTTGGATGTATTTTATAAATATAGAACGTAAGTTCGGATATAATTAAAATTGATAAAACTGCTGTTATTTTTTTTAATTTAGTAAGCCCTTCTACTGTTAAAATAATAAAAATAAAAAACGGAATGTAAAGTATCTGTGAAGGATATCTCATTAAATTAAATCCAGGTATGTAATTATAGGCAAGACCATATAAAGGAGTCAGTCGACCGACGGAAAAAAATAGCGAAAAGAAAATTAAAAATAAATACAATATCGTTTTTTTATGAACAATTATTTTTCTTTTGAAAAAAAATGATGCCACAGCGACAATAGATGCGCCAAAACCAATCCAAAATGATCTTAACCAAAAATATTTTTCTCCTACAAAAGAATCTGCCTCTTTTCCTAAAAATATTGGCGACATAATCGATAACCAATCAAAAAAATGCATTGCCCAAATGGAGGCATCTTCTATTTTTAGACCGCTCTTTCTCACTGAGTTCAATATTAGTTCCACGCCAGGTAAAATTTGAATTGCTGAAATAATAATAGTGGTAAAAATCACAAGTACCAATTTTTTTAATTTGTTCTCAACAAGTGCCTCTACAAAAAGAAATATCATAATAAAAAATATGGTAGGTAAATAGCCTGCAAATAATGAAATTGCAATTGCTAAAGCACAAATAAATATATTGCCAGAAAAAAGAAGAATTATTAAAGGGAGCCATATACCTGTTCCAAATAGGCTTAAAAATTCAATCTTGGTAATAAAATATCCGCCAAACGAAAAAATTACACCACCGGCAATAGATGCAATTGTTTTTATTTTTTTTGAACGAAGATATAAAAACAAAAATAGTGCCGCAAGAAAAGTATGCCCAATAATATAAAGTTTAAGTCCAACTATAAATCCAAAAATATAAAAGAATATAGAAAATGGATAAAAAACTGCTGTTTGAAAATTTGCTAAAAGAGGCATTCCACAGTATGAATATGGATTCCATAAAGGCATTCTTCCATTCATTAACGACTCCGTCACTGCTGTTTTCCATGGATGAAAAATATATATCAGGTCTCGTATATAAAAAATTTTCTTGTGAAAAATAATTTCAGAATACTGAAAAATTACTATAGCCAATAGAATAAAAATCCAGATTTTATCTCTTTTTAACATTTGTTTACCACCCTATCTATTATCTATTATTTTTTCAAGTTTTACTGCCTCAATTTGATTACCGATTTTCCTATAAATCAAAGCAAGATTTTTTAAGTGATGTGGTTCTTTTTGTCCGTAAAACACTGCAAGTTTAGCGTATTTTAATGCTTCAGAATAATTCTTTTTCATAAAATAAATGGATGCCAAGTTGGAATATGTGTTTGCGTTTTCTCTGTTTATCTTCAACGAAAGATTATAATTACAAATTGCATCACTAAACTCCCCCGCATTCATCTGTAAAAAACCAACTGAATTGTAAACAGTTGCTAAATCTATTGAGAGCAAGGTTTTTTCATAACCCGAAGATAAAGATGCACCACTAAAAAGTTTATAGGTTGCAATGATATCGTTATATTCTTTCAGAGCTACATCAATTTTACCTTGCCTTTCGTTCGCCTTTGCCAATAAATACTTTGCCATAAGGTAATTGGGCTCTATATCCAATGCTTTAGTAAAACAAGGTTCGGATTTACTAAATTCGTTTAAGTCGTAGTAAATATTGGCAAGTAGACTGATAGCGAATGGATTTTTTGGATTTAATTCAATAGATTTTTTTAAACTTTTTATTGCATTAAGGGTATCACCGGTAACGTAAAACAACTCTCCGATTATTCTTTGGTATTCGAAATTATTAGGCGAATATTTTATCGCCTTTTTATAAAATTCAAATGCTCTTTCTGGTTGTGTTTTGCGATAATTATTCCCAATCTTTTCGTATTTTTCCGTATTAAACGGTTTAACGAAAAAATTAACCATATTAAAAATTAAAATTGCTGCCAAAAACCACTGAATATATTTTTTGTTTATCTTTATTTCTTGTTCGTGATTTTTATAAAGAATATCACTTGATAAAATTATTGCAACAAAAACCAGTGCCGGTAAATGCAAATTAAAATCCACAAAAGAATGCCCTACTATTGACGATAAAACTACTGTTGAAATAGAAGAATTTTTAATTCCATTTTTGAAAATAATTACAAGAATAAACAAAAAAGCAAGCAATGTAAAAAACCCACCTTCTGCTGCAATTTGCAAAAATTCGTTATGTGCAAATCGCGTATTCCTTGAATACCTCGAGATTAAATTACTGACTGGAAAATTATATTTATAAAATGATAATTCAAAATTGCCAGGCCCTGTCCCAAAAACAGGTTTTTCTTTTATTACATCAATTGCTGTTTTCCATATCGCAGGTCTTTTTAATGCGTAACTATCTCCACCTATTTTTGTAATATCTACAAGTGTCTTTTTAGGAATTGATATGAATATGATTAAAAGCCCGATACCAAAAATTACAAACCCCCATTTTTTGAACTTAAAATATATGACGGCAGCGATTCCACAAATGAGGGCAAAAAGTCCACCACGCGAGTGTGTTAAAATAATTGCAATCCAAAAAAATAAAACTAAAAAGCAATATAATAGTTTTGATTTCAGTTTGTTTTTTTCTAAAATCAAAAGTGGTAAAACAAGTGATGCTCCTGCTGCAATATAACCTGCCGCCATATTTGGATTTGGCATTGTTGCCTTTGGTATAATTTTTAAAAATGTTTGAATAATGACAATCAGAGATAAAATAAAGGAAATAAAAATCAATCCCATATAAAAATATTTTTTGAAATTTTCGTCATATATGGAGACTACACAATAAAAAAAAACAATATATGAAATTAAAAGAATAACGATATTTATTGATGAATCGAGATAAACTGTATTTAAGGTTGAGAAAATAATGAGTATAAAAAATATAAAATTTGGAGCATCGATGTCGGTTTTTCGAAAATTAGAAATTATAAAAAACAAAGTGAAAATTACCGTCTCAAAAATGAAAACTGCTGTTGGGTCTTTTGAGCCATTGAAAAAAGGTGTCAATAAAATAGCGATGAGTGGCAAATAGTAAGTAATAAACATTAGAATCTTATTTTTTTGCATTGTGGATTTCCTTTAATAAATTTTCATAACATTTTTCATAATAAACGGATTTTGGAGCCACATCCAAAGTTTTTTTCATCCATAAAACTGCATTTTGCATATCGCCACGTAAATAGCAACCATTAAATAAATCAAAATAAATTTGTGGATTATATTTTTGAAGTTTTGCTGCTGATAAAAGTTCTATTTCTGCTTCAAAAAGATATGATTTATAACTTGTTATTTTATAATATTGCTGATGAACATTTGAAAGAAAAAAATATGCCTGTGGGTTTTTATTATCGTATTTTATCGCATTTAGAAAATGTATTTCCGCAATATCATATTTTTTTTTATCAAAACAATATTTACCGATTGCCAAATTTCTGCTCGCTAAAAATATCATAACCTGTGAGTGAACTGTCCATAAAATTAAAAAAATAGCGATCCATCTAAAAATTGTCTTGTAATTTTGTGCCAATGGAATTGATGTCAATCTTTCCTCGCTTGAACAACAGCAAAGCATTAACCAAAATAAAATAGCGTTTGCAGGAATTGTCAAAGTATAATCAAAAATACTATGAAAAAGCATTGCAAAAATTGCTGCAAAAAATGGAATATTTTCTGACGTTTTTCTAAACTTGAAAATTTTTATAAGAAACCAAATAAAAGCAGTGAATCCAAAAACTCCAATTTCAGACGCTAACTGTAAAAAATAATTATGTGCATAAAGCGAGTTTAACCCAACTAATTTGTATTTTTGATAGGCATCCGCAAATGCCCCCAGACCAACCCCACTTATAGGTCTTGCTAAAATCATTTTCCCTGCGGTAAGCCACCAGACAACACGATCAAAAGATTGTTTTTCAAAAAATTTAGCAATTAACAAAAAAATAATAATTCCGCAGATGATAAAAAGATATTTTTTTTGAATAACTATTTTTTTTAAGTATACAAAAAATAGAACTCCCAGAATCGCCGATATTAACCCTGCCATAGAACCTGTAAAAAAAAGAGCAAGAAAAAAAAGTGATAGTAGAATAATTCTTATTTTGTTTTGTGCAGACGAAAAAAATGTAGTTGTAAATGAGAAAGTAATAAGCATGCACCCGACCAAGTATCCCGCGAAAACATTAGGGTTATTCATAAACGATGGCGAATTGCCACAACTATTAAATTTCTGATAAAAAGCGTAAAGAGATAAAACAACCCCACTTATTAAAACAGGCACAATAATATATTTTCTATCAACATTTTTGGCAAAATAAAAAAACGCTATATATGTTAGGATATTAAAAAACTCGTTTTTTGATTCATACAAATTCGCCGATGAAAAAATTGAGATAAAACAGAAAAATAAAAACAGGAATAGAGGAACAGAGAGGGAATGAGAGAAGTGGAGGGAGATTTCCTTTTTCAAGATTGAGATTAAGATTAAAATTAAAATAAGTAAACGAATTATTGTTTGTATCCACAAATCCAACGAACCACACATCGCAGGTGTTATCAAAAGAATTAATGAAATTAGATAATTTACCCCGCCAATCATAATATCTTGCCTTGTATAATAAATTTCAAGATTTGCAGATAATCGTTTAAATCAGACTGTTTATAACGATAAACTGGATTACTGTTTAAAACAGTAAATAGATGATATTTTCAGATGACCATATTTGAGATGATTTCGTGGTGTGACGACGAAGATATATTTTTTACTGACCAGGAAGGAGCAACGCAGAAATCAGCTAAAGATGGTAGTTTCCAAATAGACGGGCAGTTCTGAGCTACAACTACGAAACTCGTCGTTTGTGTATTGTGGTAAATATATCACGCTCTTCATTACTCGTCGTTTGCGTATCGTGGTGAAACGCCTTCGCTATTCGTTCTTTATTTCGCTTCAAACCCGTTTTACCAAAACCCACTCGCTTCAAAACTCACTATGTCAAAATTTGTTCTGTCAAAACGATATCTATTTATCACCTTGAGTAGTATCACCACTTTTTGTATTTGCTGGATTTTTTTGCAGTTAAGAATTTATATATAAGATAGACAGCTAAAATCATTATGCCAAGTAATTGTAAGATTTTTAGACGTGCAATCATCGTTCCTAAAAGAAGTGGAATGACTCCACAAAAAGGAAAAACATAATCAAGAAAATTTTTTGCACAACCACCTTTCTGAGTTTCATTTTCAACCAACGGTGGAATACTTAGCAGCGAAATTGCAACAAGTTCTTTTACCACTTTAATTAATACGGCATTGTTAGAATCTTTGACAAGTTTTGTCTCACATTGCTTTACAAGTTCGTCAATTCGTTCTTGTTTAATCCCAAGCGAAATTATTGAATTGTATATCTCAGGATTATTTGGCTCTTTTGATAGGGCTTTTTCGTAGGCATCTTGAGCAAGAAGAAAAAAAGTATTCTCTTTTTCTATGTCACCTTTTATTTCATACGCCTGCCCCAATTTGTGGAGCGCCTGAGGATTTGTTATGTCTATTTTTAGTGCTTTTTGGTATTCCGATATAGATAGTTCAATGCTACCCACTTTTTTGTAGACATCACCGTTTTTTATATGAATACCAATATCTTCACTATCCATAAAATAACTCTCACTTTATTTGAGATTATGATGATAGCGACATAAAAACAGACAACAATGATAATTTTGTCTCTTATCGTCGTAATCGCTTTTTATAAATCACTATAATCAAAATCGTTGATGACCTTTTCTTCTTCGATGAAACCTATTTGAATAACGGTTTTAGTATATAAAATAATTGTTAACAAATCAAACTAAAAATAAAAAATTTGCTTGTGAGCGACTATAAATCGCCATTCACCTTATTTTAATCGTCGAGCGAAGGAAAAGTTTCTGCAGAAGCTTCCCCCGATTTATCGTGACACCTTTTTTTTTAATCGCAGGAGCGAGGGGATTGTTGCAGGGCTTCTCGGCAGGTCGGCATACGCATTCAGCCGACCGAGAGAGAGCGCTGCCCCTCGAGCAGATAGCGTCCCTGCGAGACAACTCCCGAGCACACTCCACACTACAAACTCTAATGAGGTAAGGTCTGGCAACCATCATGGAGTGGATTTTTCTTCGACGAAGTCTTTTTGAGAAATAAATTCATTACTCCAAATATGGCTCTACGTGAACAATTACATCTTTAATAAAAGATTTCTCTTTAATTATGAATTCCTTTAAATTAGTCGCTATTTCATGTCCTTTTGATACGCTGTAATCCTTATGAACGAATATTGAAACATCTATTATGTAATTCCTTCCAATGGGATGCACTCGCAAATTAGAAATTTTTTTTATTTCGGGATATTTTAAAATAAACTCTCTTATTTCCTTTACAAATTTTTCCGAAGGAATAGAATCCATTACTATTTTATTGCTCTCGTTCATTATATTCACACCTGTTCTCATAATAAAAATCGATACGACCAAACTTGCAACTGGATCAAAAAAAAGCCATCCCATTCGAGCACCCACGATACCAACAAACACACTCAACGACGATAGAACATCTGAACGATGATCGAAAGCATTTGTCTTGATAGCAGGTGAGTTTAAAATATTGCCAACTTTCAGAGTATATCTGTACAGCACTTCTTTTATTATTATTGTAATTATTGCAGCCCATAAAGCAATAGAATGGGGACGACTGTAATGTTTGTGAATTATGATGTGAAAAGCTGAATATCCGATGAAAAAACCTGTCAACAACACAATAATAGAAACAATCCATGAAACAATAACTTCTATGTTTTCATGCCCATATGGATGTTCGTCATCCTCAGGTTTTTTAGCCATTTTTATACCAAAATAAACAATCGCAGATGTTAATACATCAAAAAGCGAATTGATGGCATCTGCAACCATCGCCTGACTATGGCCAAAAATCCCAACAAGAAACTTAAATATCAGCAGAATGCTATTTGAAATAAGTCCTATTGTTATGCAAACATATTCGTTTTTGAAATCGATTTTTTTTGTCATAATTATTTACGCTTTTTTGGAAATCTTCTGTGTTTTAAGCAAGGCTTCCGCTAAAGCCGAGTATATAAGCGGCTGGATTGATGCTCCAGCTCGTCGACAGGAATCTTCACTAAACTGTGTTATAGTTTTACCTAACACTATTTTTAACGGAATTTTTTTCTTTATGTTAGGGAGATATGCAATTTTATTCATATATGGTTTGTTTTTTCTTGGAATTCCAATAATTTTTTCAGCATAGTAATCGGCATCTGGATGATTTTTTCCTAATATATTTTCAATATAATAAATCGCATCATTGATTTCAATAAATTTTAATTCTGATAGATATGCCATATTACCTTTTTCTATCTCTATATCTTCGGACCCCGTGATTTCAGGTAAAGGGTGTTGAACTTGCTGAAAATCATTCAAAACAAATTCGCATTTTTCAACAATTTCCTGAGTATTGTTCAAAAATTCCTGAGGCATAGTAGCATCAAGCATTTCTTTTTCCGACTTAAGCCAATAGTGGTGTGAATCAGTTTGAAATGATGAAATTTTCTCAAAACGGGTTTTTATTATAATATCATGAGCAAGCCAATCGTCAATTTCTAAATAGTGAACATCATTTGTTGCAATCGGTTTTACATTATGTTTTTTTGCAAGTTCCAATAGACCCTTATTTGATATCTCTTCGTCGCTAATTCCGTGTTTTGCTATTTCAACGTAGAAATCATTTTTAAAAATTTCTTTGTATTTTAAAAAAATTTTTTCCGCATCTGAAAAACCGTTTTTTATATATGCTTGTGATATTTGGTTAAAAAAACAGGCGGATGAAGCAATTAAACCTTCGTGATATTTTTCTAAAAGTTTCCAATCAACAAGTCCGCGTTTTTCATAATAATTATTTATAAGCCAACTGTCTGAAACAAGACTTACGAGATTTTTATATCCAACCTCATTTTTGGCAAATAAAAGAAGGTGATGTCTATTTTTATCTTTTTTTTCAATTGATTTTTGGGCATCGTCAACAAAATATACTTCAACACCAAAAATAGGTTTTACATTATGTTTTTTACAAGCATCTGAAAACTCATATATAAATGGCATTTCGCCGTGTTCCGTCATAGCAATGGCATTTTGTCCAAATGATTTCGCTTTTTTTACTGCTTCATCAATTCGCAAAGCACTATCAGAAAATGAGCCTATAAAATGATTATGTAGATGAGTAAACATTATATTTTCCTTATATTAGATATAAACCTTTGTTTCGCATTTCCGTGCACTTCCGCGTTAGATTATAATATAATAAATAAAATAAGCAACTTTACGCGTGTTGCTTTTATTCATATAAACATCAACAAAACAGGATATACATTAAAACATAAACTTCGCAACAATTGTAGTCTCTTTAATATTAAAATCATAACCAAAAATTGCAGGACCATACGTTGCCGAAACTGACGATATTTTAATCGATTTTTTTAATTCACTATTTTTGTCAAATAGACTTTTAACTCCAATCACATTCAAGACATTGTAAACCTGCTCGTCATAAGTTGTGCAAATTTTTACATTTCCCGCCCGATAACCAACTGGTAGAGATGAAAAAATAATTTTGCTGAATAAAAATTCAACATTATCTTTTATGTCGTCGTAAAGTGACAGTGTAGAATAAATGGATTGGATTGCCTTAAATTCTATAAGTGACTTATATGGCAAATAAACTCCACTCAAAACGGGGCGAACATCACCATTTTCCATCGCCTCTTTTATTCCGTTAAGCGATTTTTCTCCCACCTTCACAATTGAATAGCCAGAATAACCAACACCATTTTTGAAGTGTGAATCTGACGAGGAAAGATAAAACTTTTTCTGTTTTCTTAATTTTTTTTTAATTTTTGTTTGCCTAAAAAAATCATATGGAAGAAAGGAACTACCGTTATAGAGTTCAACGCCGTCAAACTTTTGCGAGTATGATTGCTTCAAGCCAACACCAGATTTCTGTGTTGGATGAGCAGCAATCGCAAGACCATTCTGACGGTGAATTTCTGCTATCGTTTCATCAACGCTCATATTCTGATGAATATGCGTTTTTATAAAAAGTGCTACAATATGACCGTCAACTGTGGAAATCTCTTCCCCAGAAATTACAAAAAAATCTTTTTTTATCAACCCGCGAACTTTTAATTTTTCTACTATATCTTTTGTTTGATAATCGTTATGGTCGGTAATTGCAATCGCACTAAGACCTTTTTTGTTAGCGTGAATTATAAGTTTTTCTATATCGGAAACTGAATCGTGAGAGTGAATTGTATGCAGGTGTGTATCTATGGCGATTTCATTATCTGCAACGAAAATTTTTTTGGTATTGAGTAAGAAAAAAACAGAATTTATCATAAAATCCTGCTCGGCATATTTTTTCTTTTTAAGATATATTTGTATGGAGTCCGACGGCAATGAAAAACCGATTACATTGAGAGCAAAAATTTCTGCGGATTTTTCATAAAAATATTTCCTATTGCTTTTAAGATAATTAAATTCTGACTCGGAATCCAGAAGAAGTTGACGTGCTGTGTTCTGCACAACAACTGGATATTTTTGCCCCTCTTCAAAATCGCCAGCAGGATAATAAATATTTCCATAGTGTAATTTTTCTGAAATATAATCGTAAGCAGAAAAACATGGTGCGGGACATAGTGCATATAACACAGTGAAAAAAAGAAAAACAAAAACCCTATACCTTTTATCCTCAACCCCATATACTAACTTTTTCATCTATGCATTCCGTATTCCTCAGAATATTATGCTAAGAGAAGAGGAAATTTCGAGAGAATAGTAGTTATCCTTTTTTTTCTTTCTATCCATAAAATAAGAACTGCCAGGCATAAGATTGAATCTTAAATTGTCGGATATAGAAACTGCATAATCGCCAGTTAAATTAATTGAATAAGTTTCAGCATTATTTATATCAATAATTTTATCGTGTGTTTGCGAATATTTTAAACTACTGTTTACCGTAAGTCGACTTTGATAATTGTACTGTTTTTTTAATATAAACGGTATTGAAAATGTAGAAGGTTTGGAAACGTCATAGTTGATACCCAAAGATGCAATTTGTGTTATAGAGTTTTTAGTTATTTTCGGTGTACCGTCAACCTCAAATTCGGTTTTCATCTCGTATCGCGGCGTGAATCGCCAGTTTTGATACTTAAGAAATCTGTAACCAGTCTGAAATGCCATAGATTGTACATCACCATCAGCAGTAATTTTATTTTGTTTAATATCTTTTGCAAAAACTTTTGTAGTACCATACGATGCAAAACAATCAAATCTTTTTATAACATTGAATCTGTAATCATATAGATTTGAAATTGTTTGTTCAAATTTTGTTTTTTCATTAAAGGCATAACTATCAATAATTCGCGTTGTATGTCTAAAATTAACAAATGTATCGGACATATATTTTTCAATAAAGAAAAATTTCTCGACACTAGAAACTCCCACAGTTAAATCAGGCCAATTTAATGTTACTACTCGACTTTGTGTACCTGTTATTTCGTTTTTCTTATCTGTTTGAGAATATGCTGAAGCTACTGTAACTGATTTTATTGGAGATAAACGACCTCTGAAAGGTAAAAACTCAAAAGGTGAGTATCTAGCATTTCCACGAATAGTATCTGATAAAGTAAAAGATTCTCTTGTCCCAGTTAGTATGTTTTCTGCTGACAAATTTTTCTCAAGCAATTTTTCTCGCATAAATAATTTATTGTAGATATATTCCGCTTTTTTAACATTTTTATAGCTATTGCCATCGACAATCTCGAATGAAGAATTTAATGACAAGGAATTTAATGGTGCAAAATTAATAATATCGTGAGGTGTTAATGAAATAGATATATTGCCACTGAATGTTCTAACAACCGTTTTGGTTTCTGGCTCAATATATCCCGTAACAGCTCCATAGAGAGGATCATATCGTACCTCGCTAGACACAACAAGATTATATGTCTGTGTTATTTCCGAATTGCAGGATGCTGTGGGAACAAACCATGAAAATATATGCAATGATGTTGAAAGCGAAGCAGTTTGTGAATCGTTTTTTGGATAATCTGTTTTTACTTTACCGATAAGTTGTTTTTTTTCACGGGTAACAGAAAACTTATAAGTAGGCGACAAAGACAAATTGGAAAACGGTTTTATTCCGAACCAGTCGTTAAGCCAACTTGTTGGCGTAAAAGATGTTCCACCTGAATAATTATCTGAATATGTCTGAAGATACCAACTGGTTGTAAAATTAACCAACTCAGAAAAATTGATGTTTTTTTTAAGTGGATAACCTTGAAAAGCATCTGTGTGTGAATAAGATGCGGAAAGGTTGTTTGGAATTATATAAAGTTTAAGCGGATTTGTGTAATCAAAGGTATTGTTTAATATATTTGTTTCATTATGCTGAATAAGAATGTTTGATTCGGTAATCGACCTTGAATAAGAACAGCCAAGACGAGGAAATTTTTGAATAGTTAACGATGTTGAACTATTACCAGAAACGGTAGTAACTTTTCCTTCTTCTAAAATTGAAACGAGGTTTAGACTACCAGTTTGGATCGCCGAGGGTATTACTGTAACTATTTTTGAAATAGATGTATTTAGCGGTATTGAAATCCAACTTAAAAATTCTGGTTTCAACAACCACAATTGAGGTATATTAAAATAACTCGATATTTCTTCGTAATCCCTGTTTGAAATCTGGGTTGTAAGTGTTTGAAAATCACGATTAATAAACTTAAATTTTCCGCCAAAAGTTGCCCAATTGGGAACAGTAAAATCTGCATTATATCTATTGGCATATCCTGTAATTTTCCACGACTCATCTAAATAAATTTCATCAAGCCATATTTCATCATTCTCAATCTTTAAACCACTTTGATTTATAATCAATATTTTTATCTGCGATATATTGGTAAGCGATGGATTTCCGACGATGGTTAGTGGCTGACCTCCTACCTCCATTCTATCAGGTTTTTTGTCCTTATTTAAGTCAACTAATGAAAGTGTGATTTCTCTCCAACCATTCCAATTTGGCACAGTTTTATACTCATAGTATGCTGATTCTGCACCAAATTGTATAGCAAATGTTGCGTTTTTTGAACCACGACCATCTAAACTACCACCCCACAAATAAAATGTAAGTTTCTTATGTTTCGAGTAATCTGCAGAACGGGAAAAAACAAATTTTGTTGTTGCAGTGGAACCATTTTCAAGCGTATATTTTAATTGAAGGGATTGCTCTTTTTTGCCATTTAAGTCGCCATTTTTATCTATAAGTTTATAGAGGTTTTTGAACGTCTCCGGAAAAGTATCATAAAGTGGTGTATACACTGTGTTGTCAATGTTATTTATTGCTGTAGCTGTCATTTCACCAGTTCCAAATATAGTTGGTTTTTCCCACTTGTTTCCAACCACCGAAATATCCACAAACTGAATACTCCGATAAGAAGAATTACCATATGGGGATTTTACATTCAATCTTATTTGTTTCGCCGTCTCCCACGTTGTCACACCACCAAGAGGAATAATAAAATGCTTCCAGCCAGCGGGCCAAGAAATATTGTTATATGCAATTCCGCTTTCGTCCTTAAAACCAATCGTTCCGTCGGAATTTGTAAAAGTTGCTATATTAAAACTACCGAGAATACTATCGCTGCGTCTTAATACACCGTCTCCATCTAAATCCTCAGTATCAATTTTTCCGTTATCTGCACCTATCAAGGTTACACTTCCATCGGGATGATTAAATGCAATTCCCGTATCTTCACCTGGATTTACAATACCATCGGAGTTTTTATCCTCAGTATCCATTAATCCATCACTATCGGCATCTTCGTTTAGTGAGCCGATTGAAAATGTTATTTCGTCACCAGAATTATCGCCATACATCCAAAAATCTAAAAAAAGTTTCTTTGTGTAGTCGACACCAAGACGAGAAATTGGATAAATAATTGATGCCTCTTTACTCTGATTGAGTTTATATAAAACATTTAGTATCTGTTGTTTTATGTCCTTTTCTTCCTCTTGTATCGACGGATTTATCTCCACGCGTTTAACATCTACATTCGTCCAACTAACTGCGCTGTTTGCTGTTTGATCGGCAGATATATTCGCAGAATATTTCCACGACTCGGCGTTAGATGACATTGTATCTGCTTGTTTAATGCCTTCCATGTTTTCAATTAAGGCATTTCCAAAAATGTTCGGGTTTCTAATGCTTGACGCATACTCACCAGAAAAAGATGGTTGAAACGGTAAATTACTAAACGATGCTTTTGTATCAAACTCCCACACAGAAATACTCTCAGGGCTTGAACGAACATCTGGCGATGTTAAGGGTGTTAAGGGAAAATTATACAAAAAAGTAGAACCAAATGAAAAATTATTATAAGGAGCATACTCAACGCGAGTGCCAATAACCGTCTGATCCATTTGCCCCCCAAAAGGCATCCATTCATAGGTTATATCGATAAGTGTCGTGTCGTTTATTTTTTCTTCGCTTAAAAAAGTGACAAAACCTGAATCATAATCCATAAAGTAATCAATATCTCTTATTAATTGTTTACCATCTATCATGATTTTTTCCGACTGTGGGATTATATTAGGACGCACAAGATATGATTTTGTACGGTATTTGTATTCGGTATAAATTATATAATTTCTGGTGGGTGTTGCAGCATACGTATTTTGTGGAAATGGCTCTTTGTCGTTGCCTTCACCATCTGTAAACCTGAAGATTCCCGCTTCAAAATCTACCTCAATATTGTCAGGATATTTTGCTATTTCAGGTGTATTTTTGAGAGATAAATCCTTAATTCTTAATATAAAATTACTCCTATTATCATCACGAATAACTTTTGTTCTTCCTATTGAATAATAATTTTTAAGTTCGTAATTAAGCGTTTCTGATTCGTCTTTTATTAGTTTAAATGTTGTAAAAGGCATGTCGTCTTTCACTCGAGTTCCGTCTTTTTTTTCATAATCAATGGCAATAATATAATTCTGTCCAATTGATTTTCTAAAAACAATAACACCCCGTTCATAATCAATTGTGTAGTCATTCCCAGGATACAAAAGGTCGCATGCCGCAGAAAAAGATGAATCACTAACGCCATACTTTGAGACGGTGATTGAGGACGTAAGTATAGTATTGTTTGTAGCATTTCTGTCGTCAACATATATAATTTCTGTGCCAGGTTTTATTGGAAGATGAGTGGTAGACAAGGCAAGTTTATAATATTTCCGTCTTAAATAAGCTGTATCATTAATCTCTTTTTTTTCGAAGCTAGTTGAACCACGGAAGCATTTCGTCTCGGTAGTTCCCTTTGTTCTGGAAAACACTCCATAAAAATTCGCTTTTTTATGTTTTAGTTTCGCCATTGCGCCAAATGCCGCCTTATTGTAAGAGACAAACTCTGTTCCTGGAAGCGAGAGCGTAATATCACCAAATGCTATATCTTGAACTAACTCATCGGGGTCACCCTTATAAACAATTGAGATATCTTTTTTATTTTCAACTGTATCGTCGTAATCAATACCAACGGTAATTTTTCTTTTTACTGTTCCTTTGATACGCATTTGTAATTGTTGGGTAAGCTCAAACCCACTTGGGAATGGTTGGGTTTTTTTATCGTCCCTTTTGTAAAAATATTTTGAAGATGCAAACTTCATTCTAATAAATTTTCTACCTGAAATTGCAAGTTTTGACTCATATGGAAGTTCTATTCCGTCGGAAAGTATCGCAGGTACGATGGGGCCAGCTGTAGTAGTTGTGATATCTACTCGGAATGACTTCGGCCTGGTGGTTTCTATTTTTTCTTCCCTGTATTCTTTTTTTTCTTTTTGTTGTCTTATCTGGTTCCAATCATCAATGTCAAAATCTTCTGCTGAAAGACAGAGAATAAGAGGGCGAGAGAGTAGGAGAGTGAGTAAAAATATGATTTGTGTGATTTGTTTTTTCATCTGTGCAATCCGCATTTTATTATTTTACCAAATTCGAACGAAATAAACAATAAAAAAACTTGAATTTGTAAATGGTAGAATAAAGTATCTAGTTATGATAAAGAATATGGTAAAGAAAAGGTTCCGCATGTAATAGCGGAATATATAGTAAGATGTATGTGACGATAAAGACATTATATGGATAGTGGCGTGAGAAACAAGAAGTAGAGAGGTAAAAAATAAGAAACAGAGATGTAGGTTGTTGTAGACACGAATTTATTCGTGCGCTTTTGTATGATCGCAGACAGTGCCTACAAGAAACTTTAAGGTTTTCTTATTCGATAAGACCAATTAAAGATAAGTAACGCAACAGTAAGTGCTTGTCAACTCATTTAATAATCTAACCCTTGGTAAGAAGGAACAGAGTTATTAACAACATAAAGTTCAGGTTCAAAATTTTCCTGAATTTTCTTAGATTTAGAAGTCATTTGAAAAATTTTATCTAATTTTTTGTCT